>JALRIU010000330.1 GCA_023255355.1 Pseudomonadales bacterium
ATCTCTTCGGCATATCGACCCTTGTAGTATTCCATCATCACTTGGAAGCGATCATCAGGAATCCAGTTGGTCAATTGAGGCAGAGCATACTTCCACAGAACCAAATAGGCGTTTGCCTTTGTCCACTGTGAATCAGTCAACAGCGTTGAATCCAACTCGCCCGTGTACCCAGTCTTTGACCACCATTTGACACGAATGTCGCGCTCAATGTCGGCTTGCGCCTGAGCGTGATAGTCGGCAAATGAAGTAATGCCAAACCCTAGAATATCGGGGAGTATCTCAACCAAGTCCGCATCTGTACTGAAAGCCATCACCATTTGCTGGAAATTAAGCAAGGATTCTAGCCGGCCTTGAGAAATTTCAGGCTGGTAGGGCGTATAGGCAGTATACCAAGCAGGATTTTCTAACACATTACGGAGTATGACATTCGGTGTATAGGTATCGTAATAGCCCATACCGATATAGGATTTATTGACTGTATTTTGTTTTGCAATGTGACGCAATTCGGTCAGAGCATCTTGTTCACTAAGGCCGCTATCAAGATTAAGCGATCTATTTAAGCGTATGGCCTTTGGTATTGTTTGTTGAATAAGGTCATCAATAGTTGTGCAGCCAATCGAACTTAGCATTTCGTTTTGCTGCTCAATACTCGGGCCGATGTGGCGAGGTGCAAAGTCGCTACTAGCCGTAACGGGTTTGCCACTATTGTATGCAGGGTTCAATGTTGCGTGTATAACTTTGCTATTCATGATGATCTCAACAATGTTAGTAAACTAAGTTGCAACTATGATAATACTGAAATCTTTTCCTATCAATAAAAAAGTTTCCTATAAGAAACATTTGTCAGATTTTAAGATGTTTTTGAATTTTTAGCGGTGTTTTTTTCCAAAATGTATACAATAGAGGTTTGTTTTTGCAGGAGTTGGCTATGTCGAATGATGATCAAAAGGGTAAAGTGTTAAAGCTATCAAAACGCGAAGCTGCCGTTACCCCTATGGATTTGGGTCATAGAGTTAAACAAATACGTTTAAGTCAAAATTTAACCCTAGAGCAGGCTAGCCAATTAACGGGTTTGGCTCGATCGACACTGTCAAAAATTGAAAATGAACAGATTTCTCCAACCTTTGCTGTGGTTCAAAAATTAGTTGCAGGATTAAAAATTGATATTCCTCAACTATTTGAATCTCCTACAAAAAAGAAGAATTCACCGTCGGGTCGGCGCGATATTACACTGGCCGGCCAAGGTCTGCCACACCCCACGCCTACCTATGAGCACGAGTTGCTAGCGAATCAGTTGTCCAATAAAAAAATGATCCCTTATCGAACCAAGGTATGTGCCCGTAGTTTTGAAGATTACTCGGACTGGATCAGGCATGATGGCGAGGAGTTTCTCTATGTTCTTGCCGGTCAGGTGCGCTTGTTTACTGAGTTTTATGCGCCAGTAGATCTCAAAGTAGGCGATTCTGCTTACTATGATTGTGATATGGGTCATATGGTCATTTCAGTCAGCGAAGAAGATGCAGAGATCCTCTGGGTGACCGCCTAACGCTAAAAATAAGCAAGTTTTTAATGTTTTTATGGAAATTTTGTTTCCTATAGGAAATAATTGCCTGGTCTAACGTTGGGGTAAATCATGTCTGAATCACTTTTAAGAACGTCATTGTATCCATTGCATGAAACCATGGGTGCCAAGTTTGTGCCTTTTGCTGGTTATGAAATGCCAGTGCAATATGCATTAGGTGTCAAAAAAGAACATTTACATACCCGTACTGCTGCAGGATTGTTTGATGTATCGCACATGGGGCAGGTAAAAATTACCGGTCCTAATGCTAAGCAAAGCCTTGAGCGACTGGTGCCGGTGGATATTCAAGATTTGCCGGTTGGAAAGCAACGCTATGCGTTTTTTACCAATGACCAGGGTGGTATTTTAGATGACCTTATGGTGACAAATTTCGGTGACCATCTTTTTGTCGTCGTCAATGCAGCTTGTAAACATCAAGATATTCAGTTGATGCAAGATAACCTCGATGCCGACGTAGAAGTGCTAGCTGATCGTGCTTTGATCGCCCTGCAGGGCCCAAAAGCGTGTGAGGTGTTGGCAAGATTTTATCCTGCAGTTGCCGATCTTAAATTTATGGATGCGATTCAGATTGTTATTGATGGCGTTGAATGTATTATCAGTCGTTCGGGTTATACCGGTGAAGATGGTTATGAGTTATCGCTACCAAACTCTGTTGCACAAACTTTTTGTGAGCGTTTACTCGCTGAATCTGAGGTTGAATTAATTGGCCTAGGCGCCCGTGATTCATTAAGACTTGAGGCTGGTCTTTGTTTATATGGTCATGATCTTGATCCATCAACAACCCCCGTTGAGGCCTCTCTAGTTTGGGCGATAAGTCCCGTGCGCCGCAATAATGGTGATCGCGCTGGAGGTTTTCCTGGTGCCGATATCATTTTGCAGAAGTTGGCATCTAAACAAGTGTCGCGCAAGCGAGTCGGTCTTGTTGGATTAAGCAAGGCGCCTGTGCGTGAAGGTGCTGAGTTATTTGATGTTGAAAATAATTATGTAGGTTTAGTTACTAGCGGTGGGTTTGGTCCCAGTGTTGATATGCCTGTGGTGATGGCCTATGTCGCGCCTTCGGTTTCTGAAGTTGGTACAGAATTGTTTGCAAGCGTCAGGGGTAAGTTAATTCCACTGGTGGTGAGCAATATGCCGTTCATAAAACCAAGTTATTACCGTGGTTAAGGGATGCTCTTTTTTCGATTAAAAAATGATTGCCAGTCATGTCATAGCATGTACTGGCAATCTGTTTGGTTTTAGTTCGTCTTAAGCAAAAAATTACAGATCAAATAAGTGATGTTACCCACTTATTCACTTCTTCCTCGAGCATATCGAGTGGCAGTGGTCCGCTGCGCAAGATGACGTCGTGGTAGGCGCGAATATCAAATTTCTCACCTAACTTAGCCCGCGCCATTTCTCGTAATTCGAGGATTTTAAGCATGCCAATTTTGTAAGCCGTTGCTTGACCAGGCCATGCGATGTATCGGCCAATGGCTTTCTCGATGTCTTCGTGAGAGTTTGGCGTGTTTTCTGTTAAGTAGTCGATAGCTTGCTGGCGCGTCCAGCGAGAATGATGGATGCCGGTATCGACTACTAAGCGGCAGGCGCGCCATAATTCCATAGCAAGTCGGCCAAAATCGGAGTAGGGGTCGCTGTACATGCCCATTTCTTTTGGTAAATATTCGGTATAAAGCCCCCAGCCTTCTGTATAGGCGGTGGCGCTGCCGAAACGACGGAATTTTGGTAGACCTTCAAGTTCTTGAGAAATTGCCAGTTGCATGTGATGGCCTGGAATGCCTTCGTGATAGGCGAGTGCTTCCATTTGGTAGGTGGGCATACTGGCCATCTCGTAGAGGTTCGCGTAATACATACCCGGTCTTGAGCCATCTGGTGCGGGACGTTGATAAAACGCTTTGCCTGCAGATTTTTCGCGGAAGGGCTCAACAGCTTTCACAATTAAATCGGCTTTTGGTTTAGTGATAAAAATCTCATCAAGCCGTGCTTTCATATTATCAATGATGGCCGTTGCCTCATCGAGATAGCGTTGGCGGCCGGCATCGTTATTATCATAATAAAACTGCGGTGCCTCGCGCATGAAGACAAAAAATTCTTGTAACGTGCCTTGGAACTCTACCTTAGACATGATGCTACGCATCTCGTCATGAATCCGAGCCACTTCATCGAGACCAATTTGATGGATCTGTTCTGCGGTTAATTTGGTGGTCGTGATCGTCTCTAAACGACGTTGGTAATAGGCGTCACCGTCAGGAAGTTTCCAAGCACCATCGTCGTCGGTAGCGCGTAAGGCCAGTTCTTCTAGGGTAGAAATTAGATCCAGATAGGCTGGTTGCACGCTGGCTATTAATGCTGCTTTTGCTTCGCTGAGCAGTTTTTGTTTGTCGCTATCAGAGAATTCAGTCTTAGCTATTTTGTTACCAAAATCTGCCCACAGGGTCGAGTCTTCTCCTTCGTTAAAGGGGGCACCGGTAATAATATTTTGTGAGGCTTCGATAAGTTGTGGCCAGATAAATTTAGGTGCTAATACACCCATGTCTGCCCTTTCTCTCAAGTTGACAGTTAGCTGTCCAAATAGCTTTGGAATACCATTTAACCGTGCGATATAGTCTTGCGCATCATCCAGGGTTTTGATGGGGTGCTGGTTGATCAGCATGGTCGCTACAGAGGTATGAGTGCCACCCATTTGAGTAATTGGGTAGCTATGTTTGCGCCATTTATCGTTGTCGATATCGTCTTGCCAGCGCTCTAAAAATAGTCGATAGCTCAACGCGGTTTGTTCGTCGAGATGCTCAGGGCGAATACTACTTTTAACCTTGGCTAATTGTTGTTTGGTTAGCGCAAGCGAAGCCTGTGCTTCAGCTTCATCAATGTCAGACCATTTGTCCTGATCGTCTTTGATGCCTAAAAAGGATTGAAAGTTCGGGCTGCGCATAACATGTTCCATGTACATGTCGTCAAAGATTTGGTTGGCGGTTTGCGAGGTGGCAACGTTATTTACCTCTGAGCTGCAGGCGTTTAAGCCAAGCGCAATCGCACTGTATAAAATAATATGTCTTAGTGGTTTCATAGGGCCTCCATTGTTGCCACTACGCTACCAAAATCTTATTTGCGGACAAGAGTTAATTGCAGCCTCACAGAAAACCGTAAAAGTAGATTAAAAAAACACCAGTATTAGCTATAATGCGCGCCATTATGTGTTTTGCAGGTTGTTATCCATGAAAACTGAGTTGTTGTCCCCCGCTGGTTCGTTAAAAGCGATGCGCTACGCGTATGCCTATGGTGCTGATGCTGTTTATTTAGGTCAGCCGCGCTACAGTCTGCGGGTGCGAGAAAATGAATTCAGTCGTCATGATGTTATTGCTGGGGCAATCGAAGAGGCCCATGCGATTAACAAGAAGGTATACATAGCCTCAAACATTGCGCCGCACAACGTTAAAGTACGTACTTACTTAGATGACATGAAGCCGGTCATCGAAATGAATCCGGATGCCTTGATTATGTCTGACCCTGGCTTGATTATGATGGTCCGTGAGACTTGGCCAGACATGCCGGTTCATCTTTCTGTACAAGCCAATGCAGTCAATTTTGCTGCAGTTAAGTTTTGGCAGAAAATGGGTCTGACGCGCATTATTTTATCGCGCGAATTATCTATTGATGAAGTTAAGGAGATTCGTCAAGAATGCCCGGATATTGAGTTAGAGGTATTCGTGCATGGCGCACTGTGTATTGCCTATAGTGGTCGTTGTCTATTGTCGGGCTACATGTCAAAGCGTGATCCTAACCAAGGCTCTTGTACCAATACATGCCGCTGGGGATATAACGCAACCGAGGCACAGCAAACGCCAGAGGGAGATATCATACCCACAAAAGCCATTGAATTTGACCCTAGCCAGCAAGCTGCGGCATCAGAAAATCCTGCAGAAGGTAAGCTCTTTTTGCTCGAAGAAAAGCAACGCCCCGGTGAATTGATGCCAGCTTGGGAAGACGAGCACGGCACGTATATTATGAATTCCAAAGATTTGCGTGCAGTGCAGCATGTAAAAACATTAGTTGATATGGGTATCGATTCATTAAAAATTGAAGGACGAACTAAAACGCATTTTTATGCGGCACGAACTGCTCAGGTGTATCGTCGTGCCATCGATGATGCTATAGCCGGCAAAGAGTTTGACTGGGATCTCATGCGTCAACTAGAAAGCCTCGCTAATCGTGGTTACACCGAAGGGTTTTATCGTCGCCACAGTCCTGAAGAATTACAAAATTACGAGCGCGGTGTTTCTATTTCTGATCACCAACAGTTTGTTGCCGAGGTCAAAGGAAAAACCGAGCAGGGACTAGTTCTCGATGTGAAAAACAAGTTCGCTGTGGGTGATCAACTCGAATTGATGACACCGCAGGGTAACGTTTCATTTAAGCTAGGTAACATGGCAAATACTAAAGGGCATTCAATCGATGTCGCGCCAGGTTCTGGCTACGAGGTGATTATTCCCGTAGAGGGTCAAGTCGATGCATCCTATGGCATGTTGATGAGAAACTTGGCTTAACCATTAGCTATTAAACAGTCACCTTTCGTCGTCATTTACTCGGAACCCAACCATGCGAACATGGGATATTTTTTGCGATGTCATCGATAATTATGGCGATATCGGCGTGTGTTGGCGCCTGGCTCGCCAGTTGGCAAATGAGCATCACATCCAAGTACGACTTTTAGTTAATGATTTAGCGTCGTTTAAAAAAATATGCCCGCAACTCGATGTGCAGGTAGAAATTCAGAACGTTGCGAATGTAGCAATCTATTTATGGAATGACACCTTAGCAATTAACCCAGCAGAGGTTGTCGTTGAGGCCTTTGCCTGTAGCTTGCCGCCTTTTTATATAGACGCCATGGTGGCAAAAGCGTCTCCCCCAACTTGGATAAATTTAGAGTATCTCAGCGCCGAATCGTGGGTTGAGGATTGCCATCTATTACCCTCGCCGCAAGTGAATGGCCTTAAAAAATATTTTTATTTTCCAGGTTTTACGGATCGAACCGGTGGCCTTTTAAGAGAAGATGATCTTATTACGCAGCGCGATGCTTTCTCAGCCAGCGACAGAACCGCTTTTTTGGATCGTTTGGGTGTAACGCTTGGTCAAGATGAGTGGCTTGTTTCTTTATTTACTTACGGTAA
>JALRIU010000159.1 GCA_023255355.1 Pseudomonadales bacterium
CGAAACGCCTGAGATTGATCTTCCTGCGCTTAGCCCACTTTTGGCGAATGCCCGTGATAACGGACTCATCAGTTCAGACACAGCTGAACGCATCTATAGTTATAAACTTTTTGGAGACTGGAAAACCAGTCCTAACTATCAAGCACAGCAACCTTTATCTGGTGTATCTATTATTTTTGGCAACTATGTCGCTGGTCGCTACAAGGAATACCAAGATTGGTATGAACATGTTCATAGCGTAGAAGTAATAAATGTACCAGGCCACGTCGCCATGAAACGCGGTGAACTATGCAGCACTCAATTAGAACCTAAACATTATTGTCCAGGTGACCAACTCGTTCTATGTGCACAGCAAACGGATGATTTACTATTTACGATTCGTGATTTTAGTGCTCGAGCTCGCGGTGTGAGCCCAAGCGGAATCGCCATGGAACCACGTTCTCAATCTGGCTCATTCGCAAGAACGGTGCATTACTTCAAAAAAATTAGCGGCCAATCATTCTGGCCTGGTGGAATTGCCTACGGTGGTGATTTCTCGGTCTATGAACAAAATTAAGGAGATTAAATATGTCTAAGACAATCGTCATAACCGGTGCTGGTGTTGGACTTGGTAGAACTCTTGCTCGCCGCTTTGCTAAAGATGGCGACAAGGTTATTTTACTCGGACGGACGCTTTCGAAAGTTGCAGCCGCTGCCGCCGAGATTGGCGAGCTCGCAACCGCTTACGAATGTGATGTTTCTGTGCCGGACTCAGTTCGCCGTGCTTTTGAACAGATTGAAAAAACATTCGGCACTATAGATGTTCTAATCAATAATGCTGGTATTTTTGAACCCTTCGAACTTGTTAAAGCGACTGATGAACAAATTTTAAGAGGCATAAATACCAACGTTTGCGGAACAATGTTTTGTAGTAGATCTGCCATACCGTTAATGAAAAACGGTGCTCATATCATTAACATTTCCAGTGAAAGCATTGAGCACCCTATGCCTCACTTCACTATATACCAATCATCAAAAGCGGCAGTTGAGTGTTTCACCCAAAAGCTTGCTTTGGAAGTTGAACCCCTAGGTATCAGAGTTACTGCTGTCAGATGCGGCCAGATGTATGAAGAAGGTAAACAATGGGATATCCCCATGGAGGCCGCTATTGCATTCCATGAAGCTTGCCAAAAACGTGGTATCAACCCCCGTGAACGTCCCATTTCGCAATTCACCTCTATGGAAAACATTTTCCGCAGCTTAATCGATCTTCCACCAGATGTTCATGTTGGATTTATAAGCGCCCACGCTCGCAGAGACCATTAAAAGGAATAACCTATGCAATTGACTGACGCACTCATATTTATCAATGGAGAATTTCGCCACGCTAACAGCGGTAAGATGTTCGACATTATTAACCCTTGGACCGGAAAAGTTGCTGGCCAAGCTGCAGATGCAGATGAAAGCGATACTGATCTCGCCATTGATGCAGCCCGAAATGCCTTTGATAACACTGACTGGAAAGACAACCACGCCTACCGCTTAGACGTCATGGCACGTTATGCCAAACTATTACGTGAAAAACGTCATGAGTTATTGCAGATTGCTCGTATTGAGGCAGGCGCCGCGGTTGGCGCGGGCGCACGGGCACATATTGATGGTGCATTAGATGGCATGGATGATCTCGTCAAATGCTTTGCCGATGTGGTTTTCGAAGAAGATCGACCTGACCGAGTCGTTGGCGGCGTTCTTAATGTTCGGAAAGTGCGTCACGAAGCACTCGGTGTGGTTGCTGCTATAACGCCATGGAACGTCCCACTGTATGTGAATGTAGGTAAAATGGGTGCGGCATTACTCGCAGGCTGCACGGTGATACTAAAACCTGCACCAGACACCCCAAAAATGGCCACTTTCATGGCAGAAATAGCTGTAGAAGCAGGGATACCCGCTGGCGTATTTAATGTACTGCCTTCACTACATCCCGCTTCAGTCGGCGAAAAGTTAGTGACCTCACCTTTAGTGGACTGTATTTCATTTACCGGCTCTACCGCTGTTGGTAAGCATATCATGCGCCAAGGTGCTGAAACCTTAAAACGTGTATTCCTCGAATTAGGTGGCAAGTCCGTAAATATCATTCTGGACGACGCGCCAGATTTTATGATGGCCGTCGCCAGTTCAATGGTGGTTTTCCACGCTGGACAAGGTTGCGCCTACCCTACTCGTTTACTTGTACCCAAAAATCGCTATCAAGAAGCCTGCGCCATACTTCAGGGCTCGTATGCGCACTTCGACAGTAAATGGGGCGATTTTGAGGAACCTACCTGCATCATGGGCCCGGTCATTTCTGCCAAACAACGTGACCGTGTAATGGACTATATCCGCATTGGCCAAGAAGAAGGTGCTCGCTTATTGGCAGGAGGCACATTACGGCCCGATAAAGGTGAGGGATACTTCATTGCTCCAACCTGTTTTGTCGATGTCGACAACAATATGCGCATTGCCCAAGAAGAAATTTTCGGCCCAGTATTGGTTGTCATTCCTTATGAAGATGATGATGACGCAGTTCGCATTGCCAACGAAAGTAGCTATGGACTGGGTGGAGCAGTGACCTCTGGTGACGAGGCGCGCGCTATGCGAATTGCCGAACGTATCCAAGCTGGCTGTATTAGTGTTAATGGCGGCATGAGTATTTTAGGGGATTTACCTTTTGGTGGATACAAAGGAAGTGGCATTGGTCGAGAATGGGGCCACGAGGGAATTCAAGAATTTTTACAATCCAAAGCTATCGCTGCTGGGCGACGTTAATTAGCGAATAAGGTAATAATTATGACAGTGCAAAGAATTCATCACCGCATGGTGGACCTGGTTCAGGCAGAGGGTGTAGATACTCTGTTTGGGATACCTGATCCAAGCTTTTTTGGTATGTTTATCGAAGGTCAAAAACGCGGCATGGAAATCGTCTCTCCCCATCATGAATCTGTCGCAGCCATGATGGCAGACGGCTACTATCGCATGTGCGGCAAACCGGGCGTGATTTGTATTAATAAAGGTCCTGGTGTCGCTAACGTCGCCAGTGGCGCAAATTACCTAAAAAAAGAAAATATTCCCGCTGTTTTTATCATGGCGCAACGCCACCGACTTTATGAACAACGGGTCAGGCGTGGCATGACTCAGTTCATGAAACAACCCCCCATGTTTGAAGGCGTTATGAAATACATTGGCGTCGTTGAATATATCGAACAATTAGATGAAGTCTTTCAAGAAGCATTCCGTCAAGCATTGAGCGGAGTACCAGGCCCAACGTACATAGAAATCCCCTTGCATATCATGCAAGGCGAAATTGATCTACCCCCTGTGCTAGCTCCCAACCGCTATCGTTTGGTAAATCAACAGGCTGGCACCGATGCTATAGCCGAGGCAGTCACCATTCTAACTAACGCGAGCCACCCCATCTTATTACTCGGACAAGGTGCTATGGCATCACGCGCCCATGACAAGGTCATAGCCCTTGCCAACAAAATTGGCTGCCCAATTATCAATACTATTAGTGTTGAAGCGGTACTCGAAGGCATGGATGATCGAACCTTGCCCTATGGCAGCGCAAGTGCCAGTGAACTGGTGGCTCGTGCAGACGCCGTGTTAGCCATAGGCACAGAAATCGGCGAAGCCATGCACTATGGCCGAGGTCGACACTGGTCGAAAGGTAAGACCGATCGCAAATGGATTTATATTGAACAAGACCCTACAGCGATCGGAGTCAACCGCCCTATTGACGTGCCATTGGTGGGTGATTTAAGAGCGGTAGTACCCCAGCTTACTCACGCATTAGGTGATTTTCAGGGCCAGCTCCCTTTAGACGTAGCTGGTTTTGTTGCGGCTCACCAAGCCTATAAAGACGCACTGGTTGCTAAAATTCCTAATAATTCTTCACCTATCCATACCGGTCGTTTAGCCGTAGAAGCCACTCGTGCCATTCCTGCTAACAGTGTCATCGTCCGAGATGGTGGCGCTGCAAGCATGTGGTTCAACGCTGCATTAATGATGAATCCTCGTGATGCCATGTGGAGTTCAAACTATGGCGCAATTGGTACTGGCTTACCCTATGCGTTAGGGGCAAAACTTGTCGTGCGCGATACACGACCGGTAGTTGTACTTACAGGTGACTCATCGATTCTTTTTCATATTTCTGAACTGGAAACCGCTGTCCGTAAAAACCTACCTGTTGTGATAGTAGTTTCTGTTGATTATGCATGGGGTTTGGAAGAAGCATCTTATAAAGCGAATTTTGGTCCAGACACGCCTATTCCAGAAGCCCGCTGGAGTCGCACCGTAAGATTAGACAAAACCGCTGAAAGCTTTGGCGCTTATGGTGAATTTGTCGATAAAACCGAAGACATTGCGCCAGCTATTCAACGTGCTTTAGCGTCAGGCCGACCTGCCCTCATCCATGTTGAAGTCGACCCCAGCATTAACAGCAGTTTTGCTGAAGTCCCTGGGTTTGCTGAGTTCCGCACGTGGTACGGTGAAGAGACGGACAATTTAAGCCCTTTAGTAAATAAAGGCGGTGATCCAGATGGCAGCAAAGGAAAATCATCAGGCAGCGGCTACTAAACGTAGCCGCATATTTCTCTAGCTACCCCAAAATTAATTAGCTGGCACAAAAGCCGCGCGCTTATTTGTTAAAGGTCGTTGATAAGATGGGTCATCACGACTGCGTGAAGGGGCACCATTGACATTAATATCGGGCAAGTCTGCAAATGGAATCGGCATGGAAGGCACCATGCCAGACCACTCAATCACGGTATTGCGAGTCGCTATTTTCCACTCGCCTGCGCGACGTTCAAAACGATCTAAATAACGCCCCCCTGCTATCCAATTGCTATCATCGCGGTTGCGACCAACGAACAAGTAGTACGTTTCTGTATGGGCAGTATCGCCATCAATATCACAGCTATGATTAAGTAGATTGTGATGGGTAGCAGATTGACCTTGATCGTGTAAATCACGCGCCCAATCAAATAACACGCTAGGGCCACCTACATAGATACCCGCAGCAATCACTGCATCCTCATGAAAGGCAGATAAAAAAGCGTTTTGATCGAATCGATCCATACCACGACCAAATCTAACCAAGCAGTCCCAAATATCTTGTCTATCCAATAGCGCTTGCAAACGTTTTGTATCCATAATTTTCTTTAACAGACAACTGAATCCCACATTGCATACCGCAAAAACAACAATGTGTTTTCACCAATTCATCCGGCTCATCTCTTCCTTCGTATCCTTCTTTTGGACTGTAATTTAAGTGCGGTCCAAACTGTGCCACAATATGTTCTTCAGAAACAGGTAATTTTGCCATGTTTATCTTCTTTTATTTTTTTATCCAAATAATTGTCCGCCTTCTTGTCTTGCTCTCAAATGCGCCTGAGCCAACCTTGCTCTTTTCCCTTCCGGACTTAAATCTAAATGTGAACTTCCATCTGCTCGATCAAAATCAAATCCTAATTGTCTCGTCACCAGTTTCAAATCCTGAATATGCAATTGGGTTGCAAATTCTTCTCCGGTATGTTCGCAAACGGCCATTCCCTTTTGCTTACCTACTCTTTGATAAATGTGAGCTGCAATTTGCGCCGGTCTTTGTATAATGTGAAAAAACTTTCCGAATGGAATCCATATTAGAAACAAGATTACAGTTACTGCATGCAATACGGCTAAAAACTCAAAAGCCAAACCTTTCATAAATTGGTACGAATACGTCAAACCTAATCCTGTAACCGAAATTGCAATCAAAAGGATTAATGGCAATAAATCGCCTTCAAA
>JALRIU010000161.1 GCA_023255355.1 Pseudomonadales bacterium
CTAGCCCAATTAGAACGTATTGGCCCACAATTAACTGCTCAGCAACAGGCTCTGACAGACAATCGTAGCCAACTCGAAGAACAGCGTTCGCAACTGAACAAACAACAAGCAACCCGCAAAAAAACTATCGCAAAGCTGACAGGCGATATTGCCGATAAACAAAAGCAACTGACGCAGTTGAAACGTGATCGAGACCAACTTGAAGATGTTATCAAAGCCCTTCAAGAAGCCATCGCTAACATGAAGCTACCTAATGATTTTGCCCCTTTTACGAGTCGTAAGGGCAAGCTGAACTGGCCCGTAAAAGGCACTATGGAAAACCGCTTTGGAGCACAACGCAGCGCAGACATCAAATGGCAAGGCATAACCTTGAGCGCCAACGAAGGCACCCCCATCAAAGCAATTCACTCTGGCCGGGTGGTATTCGCCGATTGGCTAAAAGGTTATGGACTGTTAATTATCGTCGATCACGGTGAAGACTATTTAAGCTTATACGCCAACAACCAATCACTTACCAAGAATCTGGGCGACTGGGTGAACTCAACCGACACCATTGCAACACTCGGGCGTAGTGGGGGACTTTCAACAGCAAGCGTTTATTTTGAAATTAGACATCAGGGGCAAGCCGTCAACCCATCGCAGTGGTGCAAATAGTTTAGCGGCTTTCTTTTAAAGCCATAAAATGACTCAGCGACACGACCTCGACATCACCTTGCCAGTCGGTTAAACGGCGTTGTAATACAGCAATAGTCTGCGCACGTGGATGGCCAATCGCGATAGCAAAACCTTGCGTCCTCGCTGCCGTAATTGCCTTATCTAATTGGTCATTAATATGATCCCAATCATCGTCGTTATCTAAAAAGACACTGCGCCGATCGCTTGCCACACCACTATCCTTGGCTGCCTGTTCAGCTTCAGTGGCGATAGTGGTACGGCTGTCTATGAAAAACAATCCTCTACTGTATAGTTGCTGCATCAACCAACGCATTTTGGGATAGACAGCAGTCATTTCACTGCCCATATGATTATTGATGCCGACGATACCAGGAATAGCTTCAATGTTAGCTTTGGCCTGCGCCAAAAATTCTTCTTTACTCATCTGTGGAGTAAGTAAGCCCTCACTTGAATAACTGCCAGACAGATTACTCATTGGCATATGTAACAGTACATCTCGCTGGTGTGTCTGCGCCGCTTGTGCCAACTCGATACTGAATGGACGGTATGGAATGATCGCGATACTTACCGGTTTTGGTAGTTGTAACAACGCCATACCACGCTCTCGGCTATCGCCGACATCGTCAATAAGAATGGCAAGATAGCTCTTTGCTGAGACCCAAGGACTGAGCAGAAGCGTTAACAGCAGAAGATGTTTAAAACTCATTCAGCGCCGCTAATTTTGGGTAAGATCGTCATGGCATGCAAGATGTTATAGGCCTCAACGATCTGTGCGTCGTCGGGTAAATCAGGACCCGAGTTTTCGCTGGATTGAGCATCTTGATTATTCTCTAAATGGCCGCGCAGACTAGCTTCGGTAAAGCGATTTCGTTCACTTATTTTTCGCGCCTCACCTGGGGCAACCACGATATCGGGCACAATCCCCTGCGCTTGGATACTTCGACCTAGCGGTGTGAAATAGCGCGACGTTGTGAGTTTAATCGCCTGATGCTCGTTGAGAGAAACCACGTTTTGCACTGAGCCCTTGCCAAAGCTTTGCGTACCTATGACCACTGCCCGTTTGTAATCCTGTAAGGCTCCCGCCACGATTTCAGAGGCCGAGGCCGAACCGCCATTGATCAACACGACTATCGGCGCGGTTTGTAAAAGATCGCCTGGCGTGGCCATGTACTCCGAAAAATGTAAGTTATTACGACCCTCGGTATAAACAATTTTGCCCTCATTTAAGAATAAATCAGACAGTTTTACCGCTGCATCAAGTAAACCACCAGGGTTATTTCTAAGGTCTAAGATAAGACCTTTGATTTCATGCTCAGCAAGCATTTTTTGTAATTCTGCTTCTGCATCTTGGGCGGTCGTTTGTTGGAACTGAGCAATTCGAAGATAGCCAATCTGATTATCAATCCAACGGCTACGAACGCTTTTTACCTTGATGATATCGCGCACAATAGTAAAGTTGAGCGGTTTTTCTTCGCCCTCACGATACACCACCAAATCAATGCTGGTACCAGGTTCGCCTCGCATCATATCGATGGCATCATTGACATTCATGTCTGCTACAGACTGACCATCCAGCTGACCAATTAAATCGCCACTTTTTAAGCCCGCTTTTTCTGCTGGGGTATTATCCATAGGCGCGATGACTTTAATAAATCCTTTTTCAGAACCAACCTCGATACCAAGACCACCAAATTGCCCCTTGGTATCAGCCTCTAAATCATCTAGTGCCTCGTCTTCAAAAAAACGCGAGTGCGGATCTAAACCATTTAACATACCTTCGATAGCCATCATCAAAAGTGTCTTGTCATCCACCTCTTCGACATAGTGCTCACGAATTTGATGAAAGGTATCCAC
>JALRIU010000280.1 GCA_023255355.1 Pseudomonadales bacterium
GAGCCTATAGATTGAGCCGCTGCCCGCCAACTTCCACTGTAAGTGGTGCCGCTATGTAAACGCCCCTTGCCTTCTACTTGATTGCGTTGGTAGCCCTGGCCAATGCTAAGCAGGCGAGTGTCACCTAGTGTGTTACCAATACGCCAAATTTCATTGCTGTACTGGATTACATTACTTTTTGTCCAGCCTAGCTCAGTACGCTGGTATTGGTTGGCCGTGACAGACGTTTTTTCGCGACGATAAGTGTCGGGTTGGTCATATTCATACGCGCTTATATAACTAGTCCAGCGGTTGCGAGGGTCGTCGGCATCGGCTCGACGGTATTCCAATGAAAATTCAGCGTTATGAGTTGCTTGTACTGCGGCCAAACGGGCGCGGTCTCCACGCGTGTTGATTCTGCGCCAATTGATTTCTCCCCGTGTGCGAGGGCCGCTGTCTGTTGCGTAACCAGCGCCGATCTCATAAATACGACGTCGAGATAACGTACCATCAATAGTCATAGGTACTTCGTGTTGAGTGATATTTTCATAATCGGGTAGCAAATTGAGCGAGCTAAAATAGCCTGTCGCATTTAAATGTCTATACGCTTTGTCTAGAGCATCGCGAGCAAAAGGTTGCCCCCGCTTTAAATCATGAAATTTATCGACAAAGTCTTTATTTATATGCCCAAGATTATGATTGATTTCACCTAAAACATATTGGTCACCAGCGTTAAAGTGTAGCTCGATATCTGCAAATACCTGTGTGTCATCAGTGGCGGTATCGGGAAGAATGATAGTGACCTTATTGGTATCCCAGGCTGCATCTAAATAACCTTGGCTGCGAGCAAAATCGACCAGGTTTGATTTGAACGTTTCGTAATCTCGATGAAAGAAATGTTCTCCTTGTTTAAGGCTCGTTGGAAGATTCTTGTCAAAAAGTCCATCTAAACCTTGCAGATCCAACGATCGAATCTTGGTAGGAACGCCTTTACTTATGCTAAATGTTACGTGCCAACAATCATCGATAGTTAAAACATGTTGTATGTAGGGACGGTAATAACCTTGTGATTCTAACAGCTGTAAGGTTAATTCCAACGTAGTTTCGACTTGCTTTTCAAGCCACCATGCTGGGGCATCACAAGCCGCGTCATTTAATGGAGATTGGGATGTGATCGCATCCGTTAAATCACTTTCTAGACCTTCAACCTTGATAGCAGCCTCTACGTTCAATGATAAAAACAGCGTCACTAAAAACGTCTTAGCAATACGGTAACAATGTGTTGGTCTCTTTTTCAAAAGCATGTAGGCATCCTTGTTATAAATATTTTAGTCCTATCAGCTAAAGTGCGATAGCAGATACATCAAATTTTTATAAGTTGGTTAGCCAAGCTGATAATCAATTAACCAGACAGTCACAAAAAAAGGAGCAAATATAAATTATGGTCTATGCTCAAATCAGACAATTTTAAAAGCGCCATTTGTTGGTGCGCTGCAGCTAGTTCACGGAGGACTATTCATGCCCCTGTTGCGTGTTACTTCATTTTTAAAACAGATCTTTTCTGCAAGTTTGGTCCTTGTGTTTTTGAGTGCCTGTGGAGGTAGTGGCCCAGAGGGAGCGCCATCACCTATTGGAGGAAATACGGGCGGTACAGCTACCGAGACCAAGTCGGCAACGATAACATTGGCTTGGGAGGCAGGTTACAGCCAATCGGGGAATGTGATTATAGATAGTGAACCTCGCACTTTGCTAATCACCTTAAAAGACGGTGACGGTAAACAAATTCCTAATGAAATTGTTGAGGCAAGCGTAAGTTTAGGCGCTTTATTTCCATCATCAGGCAAGGTCTCAACGAATGAAAGCGGCGTTGCATCAATTCAGATCGATGTAAGCGGGGCAGAAGAAGGTGAGGCTGGTGCCATCAATGTGGTTTATACCGATGCCACAACTAAGGCGTCGGTAAGTGCTCGTCAAACCTATAGCGCTACCATCAGTGCGGTCAATACTACAGCAGGTTTGCAACTTGAAGCAGGCATTTATCCCCTTTCTGTATTAGAAATTGATGCAGCCACTACGATAGTTGCTATTACTGATTATCAAGAGTCGTTGGCTAGCTTTGAGCAAGACCGCAGTGATGCAGCTAATTATTCTATCAATGCCGTTCAAGATAGTTTGTACGTTGTACGAGTATTAAATGCTTTAGATGATCCGGTTGAGGGTGCCATTGTAAACATAACCACAACCGCCGGCACTATTACCCCTGCAAGTGGCAATGTACTTACTAATGAAAATGGTATCGCCTATGCGACAGTGAGTGCGGGTAACAGTGATCCCGGTGCGGCAGGCACTTTAACTGCAACAATTGCTGAATCGAGTATTGCTAAAAATTTCTCGGTGGGTGAGGTGAAACTAACCTTGGGTTACGCAGGTTCACCAGGCGTGATCGGTATTAATACTAAAACAGATGGGTCTGTTACCCTTTCACCAACGGGAACTGCTTCGCTTTCTGTCACGGTATATGATGGCGACGAACCATTTAATACGCCATTAACGATCAATTTTACAAGTAGCTGTGCGTCATCAGGTGATGCGCTGATTGATACCAATGT
>JALRIU010000285.1 GCA_023255355.1 Pseudomonadales bacterium
AGCTGGCTTACAGGCTATCGCTACAGCTAAACGCCTTGGTGCACGTGTGACAGGCTTTGATACTCGTGCCGTGGTTGCCGAACAAGTGCAATCACTGGGTGCTAAATTCCTTGATATCGATCTTGGTGAAACCGGTCAGACTAAAGATGGCTACGCGGTTGCTTTGACACCAGAACAGATGGAAATTCAAAAACAAGGTCAGGCCAAAGAAATCGCTGACTCTGATGTGGTGATTACCACCGCACAATTATTTGGTCGCAAGCCTCCGGTCATTGTCGCTGCCGATGCAGTAGCTGCCATGAAGCCCGGTTCAGTAGTTATTGATATGGCAGCTGAAAATGGCGGTAACGTTGAAGGTTCAAAAGGTGGTCAAGTAGTGACAACTGCCAACGGTGTAAAAATTGTTGGTACCGGTAATTGGGCAAACGAAGTGCCTCGTGATGCGAGTCAAATGTACGCAGCGAATTTATTCAACTTGTTGGATGATAGCTGGAATGATGAAACAGGATCATTTGTATTGACCTTTGATCATGACATTCTCCCTGGCTGCGTGATCACCCACGACGGTGCCATCGTTAATGAAACAATTAAGAATTTGAGAGCGGGGTCCTAACTATGGAAATGCTCGGATTAGCAACAGCGGATCTTACCCCTGTTTATTTATCTTTCGTGTTGATTCTTTCGGTCTTTCTAGGCGTTGAATTGATCAACAAAGTTCCTGCAACCCTTCACACACCATTGATGTCTGGCGCTAACGCGATCTCAGGTATTACCTTGGTGGGAGCGATTGCCTACGCCGGTAACGGCCAAGGTAACATGGTTGAATGGTTAGGCTTTGCAGCCGTTATAATGGCAACCATTAACGTAGTTGGTGGCTATATGGTGACTGACCGTATGCTAGCCATGTTCAAGAAAAAGGGGAAGTAAGCCATGGATGCATTTTCAATTAATATGGCCTACGTCGTTTCGGCGGTCCTTTTCATCGTTGGTTTAAAACGTTTAGGTTCACCAGCGACAGCTCGCCAAGGTAACATGCTGTCATCAATAGCAATGCTTGTTGCAATTGTTGCGGCATTGGTTGATAACGCCATTATGTCTTACCAAATGATTGGTATTGGTGTCATCATCGGTGCACTGATTGGTGCATTTGCCGCTAAGCGTGTTGAAATGACCGGTATGCCAGAGTTGGTGGCGCTATTCAATGGTTTCGGTGGTCTAGCATCGTTATTTGTTGGTTGGGCTGCTATCGAGCCAAGCAGCGAAGTGTTTACCGCGTTTACCATTTTTCTGTCTATCTTGATCGGTGGTGTCACCTTTACCGGATCTATCGTTGCATGGGCTAAATTGAGTGAGCGTATTAACGGACGCCCAATGATGTTCGCAGGTCAGCGTGTGGTGAATGCCTTGATCGTTGTGTCAGTGTTCGCATGTGGTTACATGTTCAGTATCGACCCAAGTGATCATACATGGTTATACGCTGCAATCGCTCTTTCGTTTGTCTTCGGTATTATGGCTGTCATCCCAATTGGTGGTGCCGATATGCCAGTGGTGATTTCGCTATTGAACTCATATTCAGGTCTTGCTGCCTGTGCCGCAGGTTTTGCGGTCAGCAATAATATCTTGATCGTCGCCGGTTCACTGGTAGGTGCCTCGGGTATCATTTTGACACAAATCATGTGTAAAGCGATGAACCGTTCGCTTAGCCATGTATTGTTCTCGGGCTTCAGTGCAGTGAGCAACGACGTAGTAGAAGTCGAAGGTGAGATTAAACCTATTTCTTCAGATGATGCCTTCTATGTATTAGAAGCCGCAAGCTCAGTTGCAATTATCCCAGGTTATGGAATGGCAGTAGCGCAAGCTCAACACGTAGTAAAAGAGTTGCAAGAATTGCTCGAAAATAACGGCTGTGAAGTCAATTTTGGTATCCACCCGGTTGCGGGTCGTATGCCAGGACACATGAACGTATTGCTCGCAGAAGCTGACGTATCGTATGACCAACTGCTTGAAATGGATGAGATTAACCCACGCATGGAAAACGTCGATGTGGCAATTGTTATTGGCGCAAACGACGTAGTAAACCCAGCTGCACGTGAAGTTAAATCAAGTCCAATTTACGGCATGCCCGTAATCAATGTAGATAAGGCGCGCACCGTATTTGTACTCAAGCGTTCAATGGCATCTGGATTTGCTGGCATTGAGAATCCGCTGTTCTACAAAGATAATACGCGTATGTTGTTTGGTGATGCTAAGGAGACTATTTCTGCTTTAATTCGCCAGTTCGAATAGAAGCTAGCTGCGTTGACATTGTTTTGTTGAGATTCAATTTCTCTCAGGTCATTTACTAAATGTAAACTCCCTTTGCGAAATAGAATCTCGCCTCACACTGTCTGCCTCGCATACGCTATCTATAGATAGATAAAGGTCCTTCGGGACCTTTTTTATTGTTTAAAATTGATCACCGGCTAAAGCCGCCTCCCACAAGATCAAAATTAAATTGGAGGTAGGAGCTGGTTTTAGCCGGCGATTAAACTATCCGCCGGCACAAGCTTGGTTTTTATAAACCAAGCTCTAAACTCACATATAAGCTGCGTGGCTGTCCTGGGAAATACCTGTCGCCGCCGAAACTTGAATAATCGGCACGCTCTGCATAACGCTTATCAAATACGTTCAATAACCGCGACGAGACTGTTAAACGGTCTGAAACTACCCAGCTTGCGCTGAGGTTGGCAACGTCATGGCCTGCGTATTTATGCATGTTTTCTGGGTCGGTAAAATAGCTTCCCATGTGCACCCATTCGGCAGACAAACGCTTGCTTTGGTCAATATTCCAGGTGAGATCGGCGCTTCCAAAATTACGAGGCGCGGTGTCAACATCATTACCGTTGATATCAATGTCTGAAAGAATTTCTGAGTAATCATAACGGTGTCTTGCGGCCGATGCGGCAAGCCCAAGTTCCCAATTTGCATTGATGTTATAGCGTAACGCAAGCTCAATACCCTTATGGGTCGTTTTGCCGTTGCTAACATTATAGAAACTAGTATCTCTGAAAATGATATTGTCCTTGCGCATGCTGTAGGCGTTAACCTCATAACGAAGTTGCTCGTTATTGCCGCGCAGTCCTATCTCAATACTGGTAATTTCTTCAGAATCCAGATCGGCAACCTCTTGAGCACGTTGAAGGCGATATAGCTCAGAGGTTTGTGGTGCTCTAAATCCTTGCGATAACGTTGCGAAAAATTGCTGGTTATCATTGATATCGTAAAGCAAACCAATATTGGGTGACCAGTTGTCAAAACTATCTGATCTATCCGCAGGGCGAGTATAACGGCAGCCATCAAAACCACAGGTGGTCCCATCCTCTTTGGTGCGACCATCTGCCATTAAGTTGTCATAGTCATAGGCCATATGCTCGTATCGCAACCCTACGGACCATTTCATTTTGTCGCTTGGCATCCAGTCCCATTGTGCAAATGGAGCAACTTGTTCTGCATCAACATCGTAATCGTATTGTTTGCCGGCAGGAATTGTTGCTACCAAGAATGCTGAGCCCTGAGTTGGATTAAATTGCGTTTGCTTGAGCCACCCTGAGGTTTTTTCAATATCTACACCCAAAATCAAACGACTGTTATCAGAATTTAAATACCATGCTGATTGAACC
>JALRIU010000005.1 GCA_023255355.1 Pseudomonadales bacterium
GACAAGGGGTAAACCTTTAACTGTACCTTGCATAGCAATCAATGCATCAGTCTCCCCTGTATCTTTTTGAGCTTGAGATAAACGTTCCTTGTACTTACGTGTATCTTTGAACTTTAAGCGGTCAACCGGCAAAACATCGGCGGCCAATTCAATACGACCCGATTCGTCAAGGAAAGCATTCAAGCGACGACGTCCACCCAGGCGCATGTGGTGATCACATTTAGGGCAAACTTCTAAATTTCGCTCAAGTTCTGGACGGTAAAGCACTGAATCGCACTTAACGCATTTTTTCCAAAGTCCCTCAGGTACACTGCTGCTTTTAGCAGAACTCGGTGTCGCGGTCGCATTCTCGCGAACAATAGATGGAACAATTTTATCTAACCAACTCATGTATAGTCTCTTCTACTTGTTGTCACCGCAATTAACTGCAGCGAAAAATTGTCTAATTTTTTGAATGTCTTTTTTTCCGTGGCTAGCCTCAACGCCGCCACTCACGTCAACCGCATAGGGTTTAACTAAACTTACAGCTTCTGCAACATTAGCAGGGGTTAAACCTCCTGCCAAGATAACATTATCAAGTGAGCTCGGCACCAGGCTCCAATCAAAACGCTCACCCGTCCCTCCAGGCATCCCCTTTCGGTATGTGTCTAGCAAAATGCCTCGGGCAGATGGATATGCCTTAGCCAAGGCTTCTACGTCCGCTGGTTGGTGCTTTTCACTATTTACGCGTAACGCTTTGATGTAAGGTCGATTAAACTGCCGGCAGAATTGTTCATCTTCAGCACCGTGAAACTGGACAAGGTCGATTTTGGTATGCGCAATACATTGCTCAACTTCAGTCGATGACGCATCTACAAACAAAGCAACCGAAGTAACAAATGCAGGAAGTTGCGCAATTATCTCAGCAGCCTGGGGCACACTTATATAACGAGGACTTGGTGGATAGAAGACAAATCCAAGCGCACTAGCACCAGCGTCTATCGCTGATTTAGCGTCCTCTATAGATGTTATGCCACAAACTTTGACCCTTGTTGGCACAAAAAGCTCCCTTTAATTACATATTTTGCCAAATGATAACAAATGCCGCTCTGGTCTGTCTTTATAAAAGGACACTCAATCGTCTAAAAATGCTGTAAAAAATGGCCCCAGAGGTAATTTGGGCAATTCAGGAAAATCTGGATAAGTAACATCGACCAAGTATAGTCCATTAGGAGCTGCCGTTGCCGCCGCTAGTCGTCGATCTTTAGCCGCCAACAAATCTGCAATCCACGCTTCGTTTTTACGCCCCATGCCAATTTCCATAAGCGAACCAACAATGTTACGCACCATATGCAATAGAAAGGCATTAGCTTCGATTTCTACAACAACTATTGATCCCTGTCTGACCACACGGACATTGTGTACATTGCGAAATGGCGTTTTTGACTGGCATCCTGCCCCACGAAAACTTGAAAAGTCTTGTTCGCCCAGCAACGACTGGGCAGAACGATGCATAGCAGCTGCATCTAAAGGAATGCGTTGATGAGTTAATCCCTGACTCAATACAGCAGATTGAACGGGCGAATTATCGATTACATAACGATAACGCCTTGCAGTCGCAGAAAAACGCGCGTGAAAATCTTCACCCACGGCAAGAGACCAGAGCACCCTTATCTGGGGCGGCAATTGCGTATTTGATCCCATCACCCAGGCTCTATCAGGGCGAGGATTAGGCGAATCAAAATGTATAATTTGACTTGTGCCGTGCACCCCCGTATCCGTTCTGCCTGCACAGACGACGGCAATCGGAGCATCCGCAACAAAACTAAGCGCTGCTTCTACATTGGCTTGCACAGTTGCCACAGCAGGGTCAGCCTGACGTTGCCAACCGTGATAATTGGCGCCATCGTAGGCTATAGCAGCTGCATATCGTTGGGTATTTTGAGTTACTTGATTCAGGTTAATTGTTCCTTTAATGCCAATGCTGTGCTTTTTTGCTCATCATTGCCATCAAGGAGAATATCTTCAAGAATTTCTCTTGCACCATCGGCATCACCCATATCTATATAGGCCTTTACCAATTCAAGTTTTGTATCGATCTCATCAAAATCTGATAACAGATCGTCGATATCAAGATCTTCATCGTCAGGCAACGATTCTGAGATGATATCATCAAGTGCGCCATCATCACTATCCAACATGATATCTTTCTCAAGATCTGCCAGATCCAAGCTATCGTCGTCTAAATCACTAAGATCAGTTTCTTCAGCAAATTGGGATAAATCCATTTCATCCAAATCGCCAAAATCCATTGCCTCGTCAGCGTCGAGGTCAGACTTTTCCATAGCATCCAAGACAAGCTCATCTGAATTATTAGACAAGCTCTCATCCTCAATACTCTCATCAAGATTTAGGTCATCAAAGTCTAAATCAGGGAGGTCTTCTGCTAGAGCCTCTGGCGCAACGCTAATCAAATTTTCTTCAGAGAAATCGTCATCGTTTAATTCCATCGTATCTAGATCTAGGTCTAAATCTGCTGCCTCATCAAGGCCAACAACAGGGTTCTCTTCGATAGTATCTTCAATAGCATCAAAATTATTGAGTAGATCATCATTGAGTTCAACATCGTCATCACTTGTAGCAAGCTGCTCAATATTATCTTCCGAGCTTGAATCCTCTATTTGTTGCTCATCGAGACCTATATCCCAATCTAAATGTTCCGATACAGCGGCATCATCATCCGTCACTTCAGGCTGATCAGCATCTGAGATTGAAGATGCATCTGCTTGCAATACAGCATGTTGCGATTGAAGTGCAGCCCATGCTGTTTGAGTTTCAGGATCCGTCGAGGCATTAAGATCTGCTCTTACATTTTCCAAGTTAGATAGATCGCCGGCGATGGCTGCGACTTCCATAACCTTAAGTCGAACAACATCATTATCAGGGTGATTGTTAGCTAAATCTTTAACTAAATCTAATGCCGCAGAGGCGCGGCCATAGGCCACATAAATGTCAATTTCTACCAGAGCTTCATCGATGGTATTTTCTTTTTGAGCAAAATCATTCAAATCACTGACATTATCGTTGGCCTGATCTGTCTGTGATGAATCTTCTAGTGACTTATCAACCGGTGTAACAATCTCCTGCATGACTTCAGCGGCAAAAGCTTTGCGCGCAGATTGCGGGGTTGCATCAACAACAACGGCCGGTTGCTCGTTAAGGCCCTCCGCGGCTGGCGCCTCGACCACACTAACAGTCTGCGCTGGCTCATGCTTTACGTCTTGCTGCCGTTTACGTGTCCAAACCAACCCACCTAAAAGACTCAACAACGCTACGAAGCCTCCACCCAATACCAAAGGTGACTGCCACCACTGCTGAGCAGAGGATGATTGCTGCATCTTGGCGAGCTCTTGATCCTTTAGGACCATAAGCCGTTGCATAGTTTTGACTTGCTCTTCCAACGCAGCCAAACGCTGCGCCATCTCGTCATTTTGACGCTGACTCTTATCTAAGTCTTCTAGAGTCATTGCCAGCCGCTGACTTAATTCATCATTTACCGGCAGGTCTGACAAGGGTTCATCCTCAAATTCACTAGCATTTGAGAGACTTTTATCTTCAATTTTTGATTCACTCGATGCTATTGATTCGGTGACATCGGCATTGGCAAGTCGAACATAAGCCTCGTTTGTAACCTCAGGCGTAACCACTGGCTCAGCTGCAACATCGGTTACTACACTATCTTCTGAATCGAACTGTGGATTTGTCCATTGAGTGTTTTGAGATGCGACCCAAGCTGAAGCCTGCTCTTTTGATGCACGTGAGACTTCTTCAGCGCTAGGAATTTGTAATAGAACGCCTGCTTGCAGCCCATTGATATTTGATTTTAAAAAGGCCTGTGGGTTTTTCTTAACTAAGGCACGCATGGTTTGTTGAGGACTGTAATCGCGATTAGGACGCACTTGCAAGGCAATACGCCAGAGCGAATCACCATTTTCTACCCTAACCATGCCCGCAGGGGCTACCGGCATTTCAGTGCTTACTGCTGGCGCTGACGAAACATTTGATTGTTGAACCACCGGAGAGACATCAGGCGCTGGAGTCACGGGTAAAAAATCAATCAGAGCCGTATACTCTCTTAAAATCCGCCCATCAGGCCAACGAAGATCCAGAACAAAATTCAAATAAGGTTCAACCATGGGGTCGTCGCTAGTGAGCCGAATCAATCCGCCCCCCTTACCATCGAGCTCGACCGCAAATTTGATGCTTTCTAGGTGATAATCCATCGACACCCCAGCACGCTCAAAATCCTGTAGAGAAGCCATTTTAGCAACCAGCTGAGACGAGGCCATCCCTTCTATACCATAAATATCAATTGAGGCATCTAGCGGCTGGCTCATAGAGGAATGCATATCAATAGTGCCAACCCCTAAAGCCATTACAGGACTTACGTAGGAGGCAATAACTAGCGCTGAAACAGCCTTTAATTTATTGAACATTGAGAAGATTTCCTTTGCGTCTCAACATGAACACTGCTGAACATGTTTCCTTAATACACCTAAGGACAAGTGTAGTAAGCAACCTACGAGAGCGCCAAAAAAATCCCCAAAAAGATATTTTTTTAAATGTTATCAACGAAATTCACTAGATGATTGATAACATTGATGTTCGAAAGTCAAAAAAAAACGCCCATTGGGCGTTTCTTCAGTATTAGATGGTTTATTGCTCAAGCAATATGCACAACATACGACGGAGAGGCTCAGCAGCACCCCATAGCAATTGGTCACCTACGGTAAAGGCAGACAAGTATTCTCCGCCCATATTAAGCTTGCGCAAGCGGCCAACTGGCACATGCAACGAACCTGTCACTGCGGTTGGCGTTAAATCTCGCAATGATGCATCGCGATCATTAGGTACAACCTTCACCCAATCATTGGCACTGGCCAACATGGCATTGATTTCATCCATGGGCACATCGCTTTTCAATTTGACTGTTAATGCTTGGCTGTGACAACGCATAGCCCCAATGCGAACACATAAACCATCGATAGGTATATTTTTATCAGTGCGCAAAATCTTGTTCGTTTCAGCTTGGCCTTTCCACTCTTCACGGCTTTGGCCATTATCGAGTTGCGTGTCAATATAAGGCAACAAACTACCCGCTAAAGGGTGACCAAATTTATCTGTAGGAAATTCACCTGAACGCATAGTTGCTGCAACTTGACGATCTATGTCTAAAATCGCCGAGGCAGGATCTGCCAATGCATCGGCAACTGAACGCTCAATAGTACCCATTTGCGAAATCAATTCGCGCATATTCTGCGCACCCGCACCTGATGCAGCTTGGTAAGTCATGGCACTCACCCACTCTACCATGTTGTTTTTGAACAGACCGCCCATCGCCATCAACATCAAGCTAACTGTACAGTTACCACCGATGTAATCTTTAACACCACTGGCAATACCTGCATTAATCACATCACGGTTAACAGGATCAAGCACAATGATGGCATTTTCGCTCATACGCAACGAAGATGCAGCGTCAATCCAGAAGCCATTCCAACCTGCTGCACGTAATGGTCCATAAACAGCCTTGGTATAGTCACCGCCCTGGCATGAAACAATGGCATCCATTTGTTTCAATTCTTCGATGTCCATAGCATCTTTTAATGCGGGTGTCGCCACACCGACATCAGGTCCAGCACCACCAACATTAGATGTGGTAAAGAATACCGGTTCAGCAATTTTTGCAAAGTCATTCTCTTCGTTCATGCGTTGCATCAACACAGAACCAACCATGCCACGCCAACCTACAAAACCAACTCTTTTCATGTCATTCACCCTAATTAAGCATTTTGGAGTGCAGCGACGACTGCATCACCCATTTCCACACAAGACACCATCGTTGTGCCTTCGCTGTAAATATCGCCTGTACGCAGACCTTGATCCAGTACATTCCCAATTGCGGCCTCGATAGCATCTGCCGCGGCAACTTCACCAAAGGTGTAGCGTAACATCATCGACGCAGACAGCATCATTGCCAATGGGTTAGCTTTATTTTGGCCAGCAATATCAGGCGCAGAACCGTGACAAGGCTCGTACATACCCTTGTTGTTCTTATCCAAAGAAGCCGAGGGCAACATACCGATTGAACCAGTCAACATGGCAGCCGTATCCGACAAAATATCACCGAACATATTGCCTGTTACCATGACATCAAACTGCTTGGGACGCATAACCAACTGCATGGCAGCGTTATCGACCAACATGTGACTTAGCTGCACATCTGGGTATTCTTTGGCAAGATCAGTCATTACTTCGCGCCACAGCATAGTCACTTCGAGCACGTTAGCTTTATCGACTGAACACACACGACCGCCACGTGCACGAGCTGCTTCAAATGCTACTCGCCCTATACGACGAATTTCGGGCTCTGAATAAACATAGGTATTGAAGCCCTCACGATCGCCTGAATCGTTAACACGAATACCACGTGGCTGACCAAAGTAAATTCCACCCGTCAATTCGCGAACAATCAAGATATCTAACCCGGCAACACGATCTGCTTTTAACGAGGATGCTTCAGCCAATTGCGGATATAAAATTGCGGGACGCAAGTTAGCGAACAGATCTAAATGCTTACGAATACCTAACAAGCCCTGTTCTGGACGAAGATTTGCGCTTAGGTTATCCCACTTAGGACCACCGATTGCGGCAAATAAAATAGCATCAGACGCTTTCGCTTTGGCTAAACTTTCTTCAGGTAAAGGCACACCGGTCGCATCGATAGCAGCGCCGCCTACTAAGGCTTCATCAAATTGCAGGTCTAGCCCAAATTTAGCATCTACCACATCGAGCACTTTACGTGCTTCAAGCATAATTTCGGGACCAATACCGTCACCAGAAACTAACAAAATATTTTTAGACATTTAATTTCCTATTTAATACTGTCAAACAACCATGGCGATTGCTGACGCCACTTCTGTTCATACGTTTTAATCGCATCGGCACTATTTAAAGTAATCCCGATATCGTCCAGTCCATTCAACAAGCGGTGCTTACGGTTGGCATCAACCTCAAAGCTGTAGCTATTTCCCTCAGGGGTAGTAACACATTGCTCTGGTAAGTTAATAGTCAATTGATATCCTTCGTTAGCAGCAACTCGCGCAAACAAATCATCCACAATCGCTTCATCCAACACGATAGGCAACAAGCCATTGTTAAAGCAGTTATTAAAGAAGATATCCGCAAAACTTGGTGCAATCACACAGCGAATCCCAAAATCATCCAATGCCCATGGCGCGTGCTCACGGCTTGAGCCACAACCAAAGTTTTTACGTGCCAACAGAATTGAAGTACCCGCATAACGTGCCTGATTAAGAACAAAATCCATATTCAATGGACGCGCACTACAATCTTGACCCGGCTCACCTTTATCTAGGTAACGCAATTCATCGAATAAATTTGGGCCAAAACCACTACGTAAAATCGACTTTAAAAATTGCTTTGGAATAATCATGTCGGTATCAACGTTGGCACGATCGATTGGCGCCACGATACCCTGTTCAATTTGAAATGCTTTCATGGGTTACTCCTTACAGTTTGCTTACGTCAACAAAGTGACCATAAATGGCTGCCGCGGCTGCCATTGCAGGACTCACCAAGTGGGTGCGGCCACCAAAGCCTTGACGCCCTTCAAAATTTCGGTTTGAAGTCGACGCACAGTGACTACCTGCCGGCAATACGTCCGAGTTCATGGCCAAACACATTGAACAACTAGGCTGACGCCATTCAATACCTGCAGCTATAAAAATCTTATCCAATCCTTCTTGTTCAGCCTGCAGCTTGACCTGACCAGAACCAGGTACCACCATTGCGCGAGTAACAGAGGCGGCTTTTTGTTTGCCTGCAACTACTGCAGCAGCTGCTCTCAAATCTTCAATGCGGGAGTTAGTGCAAGAACCGATAAATACTTCGTCGACTGGAATTTCAGAGATAGCCATACCACCTTTTAATCCCATATAGGTCAAGGCACGTTCAGCAGCAGCTCGTTGCACTGGATCGGTAATGTCAGCAGGTACAGGTACAACAGCGTCGACCGCAGCGACTTGCTCGGGTGATGTTCCCCATGTAACTTGTGGGCGAATATCTTCACCACGCAGTGTTACAACAGCATCAAATACAGCATCATCATCACTGACAAGATCGCGCCATGCAGCAACCGCCTGCTGCCACTGTTCGCCTTTCGGTGCAAACTGACGGCCTTCAACATAATTAATCGTGGTGTCATCAACAGCCACCATACCAATGCGAGCACCACCTTCGATAGCCATGTTACAAACTGTCATTCGGCCTTCCATCGACATATCGCGAAACACTTGACCAGCAAACTCAATCGCATAACCAGTACCGCCAGCTGTACCGATCTTACCGATGATCGCCAATACCACATCCTTTGGAGTAACACCTAAGCCCAAGGTGCCAGTCACCTCAACCTTCATGTTCTTCATTTTCTTTTGCACAAGGCACTGGGTTGCCAAAACGTGTTCGACTTCAGAGGTACCTACCCCGTGAGCCAAAGCAGCAAACGCCCCATGGGTCGCAGTATGTGAATCACCACAAACCAAGGTCATGCCAGGCAAGGTTGCACCAGTTTCTGGGCCCACTACGTGCACAATACCCTGCTCGCGGTCGTTAATTTTGAATTCTTTAATTCCAAATTCATCACAGTTGTCATCCAAGGTTTGTACCTGGATACGAGAAATCTCATCAACGATCGAGGCAATGCCACCTGCTCGCTCATGAACATCAGAGGGGACATTATGATCAGGGGTGGCCAAATTGGCATCTACCCGCCAAGGTTTACGTCCCGCCAGACGCAATCCTTCAAAGGCCTGGGGCGAAGTTACTTCGTGCAACAATTGACGATCGATATAAATCAACGCGCTGCCGTCGGCGCGTTGTTCTACGACGTGGGAATCCCACAATTTATCATAAAGCGTTTTACCAGCCATTGCGTTGTCCTTTAAACACTACATAAAAATAAAGAAGCAATTGTACGCTTGCGTTAAGAATGAAACAAATTCATAATTTTCATACTTTTGATTCCCAATGGTTATACATATGGACACCAATCATCTCAAATCCTTTCTGGCGGTTGCTGAATTGGCGTCTTTTTCTGAGGCTGCTGAAAAACTTTTTTTAACTCAGCCAGCTATTTCAAAACGTATTGCCGCGCTTGAAGAACAACTTCATTGCAAGCTTTTTAACCGCATTGGCAGACATATTAGCCTTACTCAAGAGGGCGAAAGATTGCTACCAAGAGCGCGCGAGATATTGATCAGCGTTGAACAAACTGAACGCGACATAAGAGAAGGCACTGACAGTATTAGCGGCAACCTAGAGATTATGACCTCGCATCACGTAGGACTGCACCGCCTGCCGCCAGTATTAAAAACTTTTGTCAATGAATACCCAGACGTCACACTGAACGTGCAATTTGTCGATTCAGAATTTGCCCACCAATCGGTACTGCATGGCGAAACAGAGCTTGCTGTGGTAACACTAGCTCCACTGCCCGAAGAAAATATTGTATCTAAAAGAATCTGGCATGATCCCTTAGTTTTTGTTTGTCCAACCGACCACCCGCTTTGCTCCAAAGATTCCTTAACACTCGAAGATTTAAGTACTCACCATGCTGTGCTACCAGGACTAAACACCTATACTGGCAAGCTTGTTGCTGAACTATTCCAACGCCAGCATTTACGCTTAGATACCCGAAGCACATCTAGCAATTACTTAGAGACGATAAAGATGCTAATCAGCATCGGTATGGGATGGAGCGTTCTTCCCGCATCAATGGTAGATAATAGTCTGCATATTTTGACTATTGATGACCATAGACCAGCACGGGATTTGGGACTCATTTTCCACCGTAAGCGACATCTTTCCAAAGCCGCGCGGGCCTTTGTTGATGCACTTTTGAAAGAATGCTAGTGTGCTTGTCACAAAAGCCGCCAAAGCCTCACAAAAGCTTTGCTTTTTAAGGTATTATGCGCCCACAAAATTGACTAAATAAGTTTATTTATAGGAGAACAGTAATGGTTCACATCATCGACGGCAAAGCATTTTCAGATAAACTCTGCGACGATCTCACCGCAGAGATTGCCCGCCTTAAAGCAGAACACAATTTTGTTCCCTGTATAGCAGTAGTCCTAGTTGGCGAAGACCCTGCTAGCCACGTGTATGTTAGCAATAAGGTAAAGCGCTGCCATCAATTGAATATTGAATCGCGTGAACACCGCTTGGATGACACTACAAGCCAAGCAGAATTGTTAGCATTGATTGATGAACTAAACCAAGACAGTTCTGTGCATGGTATTTTGGTGCAATTGCCGCTACCAAAACAAATCGATTCTAAAGCCGTCATTAATGCCATTGCACCTCAGAAAGACGTTGATGGTTTCCATATCGAAAACGCAGGCGCACTAGCCATTGGCGACAACCAAATCGTACCTTGCACACCGCTTGGCTCGATAATGATGTTGCGCGATTACCTAGGTAATATGTCTGGTATGAACGCAGTCGTGGTAGGTCGTTCAAATATTGTTGGCAAACCAATGGCCCACCTGTTATTGCAAGAGAACTGCACGGTCACTATCGCTCACTCCCGCACCAAAAACATCGAAGAAGTTTGTCGTAACGCTGATATTTTAGTTGCTGCCGTGGGTATTCCTCATTTTGTTAAAGCGGATTGGATCAAGCCAGGTGCAACCGTTATCGACGTGGGTATTAACCGAATTCAAGATGGTGATCGTAGCCGCTTAGTAGGCGATGTTGATACAGAGGCAGCTAAAGCCGTAGCTGGTGCAATTACGCCGGTGCCTGGTGGCGTCGGCCCAATGACAATTGCTTGCCTTATGTACAACACTGTTGCAGCAGCTAAGATGCAAGCAGGTATTGCCTAAAAAAAACCCGGCAATAGCCGGGTCAATTAGGGAGATACACTCAAAAGTCACAAATTCATCAGGGGAAATGAAATTGCTTGTGAAGAAACTCTTCACGTTTATTCAGACCCCTGCTATTTGAGTTAGTTCAAAAAGTTTTTTAATTTTTTATAAAAAATTTGTATCAATATGAAGAATCCAGAAAAAAACATTAAAAATCATATTGATAGGAGATTTTGTAGCGCACCACTCATGGATTGGAGCGATCGATTTTGTCGTAAATTCTGGCGAACTATTAGTCCACATACCCATTTATATACCGAAATGATCACCACCGGTGCAATCATTCATGGTGACAGAGATCGTTTTTTAAAATTTGACCCTGCTGAACACACCGTTGCTTTGCAATTGGGTGGTAGTGATGCCAAAGAACTTGCCCAATGTGCCAAATACGGCGAACAATGGGGATACGACGAAATTAATCTCAATGTTGGCTGCCCAAGCGACCGCGTCCAAAATGGCATGATTGGAGCCATTCTGATGCGTCATCCAAACATCGTAAGTGATGCAGTAAAAGCTATGCGCGACGCTTGCTCAATAGATGTCACAGTCAAACATCGAATCGGTGTTGACGATATGGAGGACTATACCGGTTTACGTGATTTTGTTGGTCAGGTATCAGAAGCTGGCGCACAGACATTTATCGTGCATGCCCGTAAAGCATGGTTATCAGGATTAAGCCCCAAACAAAACCGCGAAGTACCGCCGTTAAACTATGAATTGGTCTATCAATTAAAAAAAGAATTCCCCAATCTTGAAATTGTGCTGAATGGTGGAATTTCGTCGATAGAAGAATGCCATAGTCACATGCAACATGTTGATGGCGTTATGCTTGGCCGTGAAATTTATCACAATCCAATGATTCTCCAACAAGCCGAACGTGAATTCTTTGGTTGTGACAACAACTTAAGCCGTAGGGAAATTCTTGAAGCCTACTTCCCCTTTATCCAAGAAGAAATAGCTCAAGGTACTTTTTTAAACCATATGACGCGCCATATCCTTGGATTATATTTTGGTGTTGCTGGTGGAAAAGTATTTCGACGTGTTTTATCGGAAAAAGCACACAGAAAAGATAGCTCTGCAGAACTCTTGTTCGAAGCCATCGAAGCGGCAGAAAATGCCGCCCAAGCAAGGCGTGCACAATAAAATAACCAATCCACTGGCGCACTAGCTTTAGTCAAGATAAGCTAGTGCAAAACGTTGGAGATTTTATGCATTATTTACGGCTGATCACTCGATGGCATATTGCACTCTTGATTGCGGTATATTCTTGCGCAGCCGTTGCACAGCCCATCCGGCCCGACTTAGACTTTAAAACCGATCTTCTTAAGGAGAAACGTGAGCTTTTCGCAAAAGCTTGGTACGCCGCTCGTGAAGGGCACATAACTCATTCTCAAAAGCTCGCAGTTAAACTAAAAAACTATCCTCTATATCCAGATCTCGAAGCTGAATGGCTTAGTTTTCGACCTCGCGAAGCTCGCTTCTTGGAAGCACTAGATTTCATAAAACAACATAGTAATACCACAGCAGCCAATAAAGTTGTCAGCGCCTGGCAGTCTAAAGCTGTTCGCTACAAAAAATGGCATTGGTTCGAACAGATGGGCGATCCTAAAACACTTCCAACCGAGGCTCAATGCCAATTCACCCTGACCTTATTGAATTCTAAACATCGTCATGAAGAGGGGAAATCTTTTGGTAAGGATCTTTGGCTTTTTGGAAAATCTCAACCCAAAGAGTGCGATGCTGTTTTCAATCAACTCACCCGGATTGGTGTCATTAACGACGATCTGATATGGCAGCGGACAGCGCTTGCTGTTGCATCGGGACGAAAACGTCTGGCCGAATACCTTTTAAAACAGCTTGATCAGTCCTACCAGGATATTGGGCAGGCCATGATCGATTTTCGATTTTCTAGACACCAATCGATCAGCGATGAATATCTAACCGACCCAAGGTCCATATACTTTTTAACGGATATTTTTAAGCGTCTTGCCCGACAAGATTCACGCACTACTGCCCAGCGCTGGTTAACGCTTGTGGCAGAAGGAAAGCTAACCGATGACACTAACATTCGCAGAGAAATTGGTAAACGCATCTTCCTCAGTCGCCGCAGCGATAGCCAGTATTGGCTAGCTCAGCTAAATCCTAGCCACTTAGATGAAACGATAAGCGATTGGTTATTACGCAGTGCTATCGCGGTTGAGGACTGGCCGCAAATAGCAGACTTAACAAACAAAATGGTTGAGCTTCACGGTATCGAATCGCTTGACGAACGTCAGCGCTACTGGCGCGCCCGCGCCACAGATGAGCTAGGTGATTTCAGCGCAGCGCAACACCAATACAAAGCGCTTGCTGAAGAGCGAAGTTTTTATGGTTTCATGAGTGCTGACATTACCGGCTCAGTCTATCAACTCAACCACCATGCCATTGAGGTAGACAACCAAGAAATTGCCGATATCGCAAACCAAAAAGGCATGCGCCGCTTGCGCGAATGGTTATTGCTTGAAGAACATGGCAAAGCAGACCTGGAATGGTATTTTATTTCTCTTCAATTGAGCCAACGCGAAAAGCTTGCTGCTACCAGACTCGCCCAGATATGGCAGCAACCAAATTTAGCAATTAAAGCAGCTATCTCCGCACGTTATTGGGATGACGTAGAAATACGCTTTCCGCTTAATTATCGTGACCGAATCAGTCATGCGATTGATGGTATTGATATTGAAGATAGTCTCGTCATGGGGCTAGCCCGCCAAGAAAGCGCCTTTGATGAACATGCAAAATCACCTGTTGGCGCCATGGGTTTGATGCAATTAATGCCAGCTACTGCTCGCCAAATAGCTAAAACCATAGGGGTTAATTTTATACATACCGATTTACTAGACGGCGAAACCAATTTAAAGCTTGGAAGTAATTACTTAGACCAACTTATCAACCGTTATGCAGGCAATGCAATTTTAGCAACAGCTGCCTATAATGCAGGTCCTTATCGAGTAGATAGCTGGTTGGCCGAAGCCCAAAATTGTCAACGTATTGACAGTTGGATTGAAAGTATTCCCTACCAAGAAACGCGTGATTACGTGCAAAACGTGCTGACCTATAAAGTTATTTATGACACCTTATTGGGCAGGCCAACACGCTTGTTGTCGCCGGGGCAAGAAATCCTCGGCGCTGCATCACAGTTTTCTGCTATCGACTAAAAAGTCCTTTCAAGAGCTTTTTAGCACCATCACTTTTGATTTTCTCTTCAATGAATTTATCTTTTTGCTTTTCAAGCTCAGCCTTAGCTTTGGCTTTAGCGGCATCACTCACTTTTGGCGACACACTAATATTGTGCCATGGACCTGAAACGCTTACAGGAATAGTAATTCCCTTTGAATCAGTACTTGCCCCTTGCCCTTCAATACTTGCCACCAAGGAGCTACGCAACATTAAGTCCATTGTCTTTTTAGAAAGATCGATATTTCCATCGCCGCCGACTCTTAGTAATGGACTCAGCATAGTCAGCTTAGATACATTAGCAATCCCTTGTTTGATCTCTAAGTTTGCCTCAAGTGAAGAGAAATCTGTTTTTTGGGCGTCACTGAAATTCTGATCTAACGATATTTTCGAGAAGTCACCCTTAATTGCGCTTTTCGCACTTTTTAATATCGCTGCCAAATTAAAGCCTCGAACTGCGCCATTCTCTAGTGCAAAACCCATTTGCCCATTGAGCGTCGACATAACACCTGCAACCGAGGTTGCTTTTGCGTTAACGTCCATAGCAATACGGCCAAGCCCCTGTAATTTATCAACCTCAACAAGGTCATTCAAAAGACCATTAATTTCGACATCACTAAACGTCAATTGGGTCAGCATCGCGGCATTGTTAGCGTTAAGACTAAAACGTCCGCTTGCTGAGCCTTGATAAGCGCTGAACTGATTAATATCGACAACCAAATCACCATTAATAAGGGTAAAACCTCCTTCAAACTCCTGAGTATTTAACCAAGGCGTCAATAATTCTGTCATGCTTATATCTAACTTAACGTTGGGACCAACCAATGGCGATAAATCAATGGGGTTACTATCCCAGGCTGATGATTGTTGATCTCCTGGCTGTGAGTCACCAGAATTCTGTAAATTTCGAAGATCGACTCGTCCAAGATTAAGCTTGCCTTCTACAATTTGACCAAGCTTAGCAATACTTCCTTCAAAATTAAGCGCGTTATTGAGCCCTTTAAAATTTAATCCGACGCGCGCTTGTTCACCAGCCAATAAGGCACGTAGCGGCTCAATCCGAATCTGGCTTGCTAGTATTTCATTTTGCCAATTAATCGAGCCATCTAGATTAAGTGCTGCGTCAAGCGATGGCATATTCATAGCAAGATTGATGTTATCGATGACCAAGCCAGACTCTCCATCCTCTTCAATTTCGATACTGCCATTGCTCAACTGTAATTTGATAATTGCAAGGTCAACATTTTGGGGAATGACCAGAAAGTGCTGCTTAGCAGCCGCTTTACTTTCAACAACGGCCTGATTTTCAGTCGCCATGGTCCAGTTATTTTTACCCTGCTGGTCTGTCGCCAAGCGTAAAGTCCAGTTCTCTATTTCAAATGCATTGATCGCCAATTCGCCCTGAAAGATAGTTGACCAACCAATATCGATAAGCAGCGTCTCAATAGAGACAAACTCACCATTAAAATGATCTGGGTTTGATAAACTTACGCCTTCAAGTTTGATATGCAAATTCGGAAAGACAGATAAAGCGGGAGCTTCCTCGAGGCTCAATGTTCTACCTGTTTGAGTGAAGATCTGCTGTTTTGCCTCATCAACAACCCTTTCAACCGGCACAAACATGGGTATAATAAAGACCATACCGATGACAAAGACAGCAATAATCGCGAGGGTTTTAATGATAAGTTTCATTTTGCACTCCTTAGTAGGTTTACATTAAGTCTAGCAGTTGTCAGAACCATGATAATTTTATTTTCCCCGGAGAAAAAAAGTAATGAATAAACTCGAGCAGCTTCGCCAATATACTCAAGTTGTCGCCGATACTGGTGATATAGCGGCGATCGAAACATACAAACCTGTCGATGCAACAACCAACCCATCGCTTATTTATAAAGCTGCTCAATTAGAACGCTACAGCAATTTAATCGACGAAAGTAAACAATACGCCAAACAGTTCAGTGGAGCACAAGAACAGCTCGATGCCTGTATTGATTACCTCTCTGTGGCTATTGGCGCACAAATTTTGGATATCATTCCTGGACGTATGTCTACCGAAGTCGATGCCCGACTTTCATTCGACACATACGCGACAGTTGAGCGCGCTAAGCGCATCATGGCATTGTACAATCAACGTGGTATCGATAGTGACCGTGTGCTGATTAAGATTGCATCCACTTGGGAAGGCATCCGTGCTGGTGAAATACTAGAAAAAGCGAACATCCAATGTAATTTAACTCTGCTGTTTGGCTTTGCCCAGGCTCAGGCATGTGCAGACGCTGGTGTTTATTTGATTTCTCCATTCGTGGGGCGCATTTTAGACTGGTATAAAGCCAATACAGATCTCAAACTTAATTCGCCTTTTGACGATCCTGGCGTGCAATCAGTCACACGTATTTATAATTATTACAAGCAACATCACTACAACACTGTCGTTATGGGCGCAAGCTTCAGAAATATCGGCGAGATTGAAGCGTTGGCTGGTTGTGATCGCTTAACAATTAGTCCTGCGTTACTAGGAGAGCTTCAAGCCGACAACACTGATTTACCTCGTATTCTCTCTCCTGATGCAAAGAGCAGTGATAACAAAATTCAGTTGAGTGAAGGCGCGTTTCGTTGGGACATGAATGAAGACGCCATGAGTACCGAAAAACTAGCAGAGGGTATACGCAACTTTACTGCCGATCTTTTGAAACTTGAAAAACTTCTCAGTCATTGATGATTACAAAACTCAAAGAACTTTTTGCATCATTTAATACTGCAACTGAGCAAACACAACAACACACCATCGAACTCGCTGCGGCGAGTTTGATGGTGGAGCTCGCTCGCGCAGACTTGATTATTGATGATCAAGAAATGCAGCGCATAATTCAAAATATGCAATCGCTGTTTAACCTTTCTAATACAGACGTCAATGCAATCCTGGATAATGCTCACCAATGCGCTAATGACTCAACTAGCACCTATGAATTCACCAAAGTGATTAGCGGACATTTCGATGCAGAACAACGTGTACAACTGATTGAAGCGCTTTGGCGAGTAGCCTATGCCGATGGTGAATTAGATAAATATGAAGAACACTTTATTCGTAAAGTAAATGATTTACTTTATGTCAGCCATTCTGATTTTATTCGTGCAAAGTATGCCGCAAGAAATAATAGTCTTTAGACTTTTTTTGTTTTGAAATTTATCTCTGGGAACAATGCCATGCCTATCTATCCAACATTAGATTTTAATCTTGGAGAAGAACTCAATTTATTGCGAACTTCTGTTCAACAATTTGCTGACAAAGAGATTGCTCCTAGAGCTGAATACATCGATAAAAACAATCAATTTCCAGAAGACCTTTGGCAAAAATTTGGAGAGATGGGCTTGCTGGGAATCACTGTGGGTTCTAAATATGGCGGGTCAGGTTTAGGCTATCTAGAACATGTCATTGCCATGGAGGAAATTTCTCGTGCTTCGGCATCTGTAGGTTTATCATATGGCGCACATTCTAATCTCTGTGTTAATCAAATCTTTATAAATGGCAGCGAAGAACAAAAAACAAAGTACCTTCCGAAACTTTGTTCTGGAGAACACATTGGTGCTCTCGCAATGTCCGAACCTAATGCAGGTTCAGATGTAGTAAGCATGAAATTAAAAGCAGAAAAAAAAGGCAGTAGCTATTTTTTGAACGGCAACAAAATGTGGATAACTAACGGACCTGACGCAAACATATTTGTTATTTATGCCAAAACGGACAGCAACGCTGGAAGCAAAGGAATAACAGCATTTATTGTTGAACGTGATTTCCCTGGATTTAAACAATTGAACAAACTCGATAAACTTGGCATGCGCGGATCAAATACTTGCGAGCTCGTTTTTGAAAATTGCGAAGTCCCTGCAGAAAATATTCTTGGTGCAGAAGGCCATGGTGTTTCAATTTTGATGTCTGGGTTAGATTTCGAGCGAACTGTTTTAGCGGGTGGACCAGTAGGCATTATGCAAGCATGTCTTGATGTAGTGGTACCTTATATTCATGACAGAAAGCAATTTGGAAAATCTATTGGCGAATTTCAGCTCATTCAAGCCAAAGTTGCAGATATGTATACTGGTCTAAATGCAAGCCGAGCTTATTTATATGCGGTAGCTAGTGCTTGTGACAGAGGAATGCAATCAAGAAAAGATGCTGCTGCAGTTATTCTCTACACTGCTGAAATGGCAACGCAGAAAGCGCTAGATGCAATTCAGATATTAGGGGGCAACGGCTACATGAACGAATTTCCTACAGGTAGGTTGTTACGTGACGCAAAATTATATGAGATAGGTGCAGGTACGTCTGAAATTCGAAGAATGTTAATTGGCAGGGAACTTTTCAATGAAACCAATTAATTCTAAAAAAAATAAATTGGTCATTTACGCTGTGTGTACTTTATTTAAAATGACAAATTTATTAATCGTAAATTATTAATTTTCAAGGACATTGGCTTTCTAATACTTCAAGCAAGCCTTTAAACTTAGCTTTATTTTCGGCATTCAGCCCCATCAAAACGCGATGAGCCTCAATAACTTTCACACATAATTCGTCTTCATCACCAGCAACTTGAGGCAGAGTTTCTAGTTCTTTTTCGCAATCAAGTGCGTAGGGACGAATATCAAACACGGCATCAAATCCCATACTTTCAATGATACGAGTAATACTTTCATTACTGGTAAAAATCACCGGTTTAAAATTAAAGCGTTGCTGTGATTGAATGGCCAACTTTGCTAATAATCCTAGACTGGTACTATCGATACCTTCGGCCCCACATAAATCAATCATTACCGATTTAAATTTGGCATCATCAAACATTTTTTCTAGAAAATCTTCGAAGGTTGCACATAGCGTTACACGCACATCACCAACTAAGCGCAGTACGTATGCACCATCTTGAAAAGCAGTTAAAATTTGACCATCACTCATAATTTACTCACTCGTAATAGTGCAACATCATCCGGTAGCTCTTCAATATTGGCGATACGAAATCTCTCCACAGCCTCTTCAGCCGTAACGCCAACACCATCAAAATGACAAAACTTAATTAGTTGTTGCTCTTTTTCTTGGAGTGTTTTTGCCTTCAATAGTTCTAAAATCCCATCGGAATACAGGAACAAGGAAAATTTGTCCGGCAAAGAAATTGTTTGTTGTTCATATTTGGCTTTCGGAAACAAGCCAACGGGCATGCCTTTGCCTTCAAGATAGCGTGCATCTCCACCGCTGGTTAAAATTGGCAAAGGTAAATGACCAGCAATGCTGTAGCATAGCGAATTTTCATGGGTATCAATAACACCAACCAACATGGTGACATGCTTATCCATCTTACTTTCAAGCAGCTCATTGTTAATCGTAGCAAGCACATCGACAGGTGATAAAAGCTTAACACTTAAACCCTTTCCAAAATCACTGCGCATCCGTGCAATAAGATTTTTCAACATTACAGTTACGAAAGCAGACGCCGAACCATGACCTGAGACATCCCCCAGTATGAACACAACGCTATCTTTGCCAGATTGGGTAATCGTGCAGTAATCTACAAAGTCGCCACTCAAATAAAGCGACGGCAAAATTGCATGACTAAAAGAATAGTCGCCAACCTGATAAGGCGTCTCGGGTAAAATCTTCATTTGTACATGACGACCGGCCTGTTGATCACTTTCCAAAGCACGGACATACTGGCGCATATCTCTGTTAGCCTGTTCTAGTTCGGCCTTGTAACGCTCATTTTCTCTGCGTAAATTGGCTTGCTCCAAACAGCGTTGTACTGCAATATCGAGTACTTCCATATCAATGATTGGCTTGATGAGATAGTCAGAAGCGCCATATCGGAGTGCTTCTACAACTTCTGAAACACCTCCTGCGCCAGATAAAAAGATAAATGGTGTTGAGACCTTTCGTTGCGATAGGACACGTAACAAACTAAGTCCATCCATGTTAGGCATGCGAATATCGCAAATTATAAGATCGGGCTGCCAGCTATCAAACTTTGTCAGACCGCTATTACCATCTTCAGCGGTTTCTACGTCGTAACCACTATCACAAAGATAATCACTTAAGGATAGACGAACCAGTTTATCGTCATCGATGATCAAAATTTTTACAGGATTGTCGGCTTGATCATCAGTCATTGCGCCATCCTCAGAAATCGTCAAATCCGCCAAAGTCGTCAAAGGTTTCACTGTCAGACTTTGCTATGTTGCCATCATTGACTTCGTATTCGCGTGATTGCAAATAAGCATCCCTTATAAATACATATCGATCACCAATGATCAGCTCTTCTGCTTTGAGGAGATCAGCCCGTGTATCAAGTAAGTCAAGCGCACGTAATCCATATTCCGTATTAGTATCATCGATATAGGCAAGAGGATCCGTATTCCAATCTACAACAAGCGCAGCACCGTCGCGCAATGTCGAGGATCCCATAAACGGCAACACAATATAAGGACCTGAATCTACACCCCAAACGGCTAGCGTTTGTCC
>JALRIU010000200.1 GCA_023255355.1 Pseudomonadales bacterium
CAGGATGCAATACATTAATTGCAAAAAGCATTCAAATACAATTACCTTGGAAACTTAAGAAAACTTTTGAAACCCATCTTTTTTGACCATTGACCAAAAAAGATGGGTTATATCATTTAGCCGCGACGACGCCCTGAAGTACGACGGCCACGCCCCGCACCAGCACCCTCTGCAGGAGGCTCGCGGAAGCGCTTGATCCAGTTTACACAATCAGGATCACGACCCATCATCACATCCGCACCAAGTGTCGCATTGAGAACCTCTTTATGCATTGGATTGGTAATGGCAGACGTCATACCAGCATGGATTGCCATACTCAAGAAAGCACCGTTAATGCCATCACGGTTTGGCAAACCAAAGCTAATGTTCGATGCACCGCAGGTAGTATTTACTTTTAATTCGGTACGCAAACGGTGAATTAACTGGAAGGCCTGACGACCTGCAGTATTTATCGCGCCCACCGGCATAACCAATGGATCGACCACAACATCGCAAGCAGGAATACCATAATCAGCGGCACGGTTAACAATTTTCTTAGCAACCTCAAAACGGACATTTGGATCCTCGGAAATACCCGTTTCATCGTTAGAAATAGCAACAACCGCCGCACCGTATTTCTTCACTAGAGGAAGTACACGCTCCATTTGTTCATCTTCACCAGTGACAGAGTTAACAAGGGCTTTGCCTTTGTACACTGCGAGACCTGCAGCTAGCGCATCAACGATAGAAGAATCTAGACACAGTGGAGTATCTGTTAAAGACTGCACTAATTGCACAACTTCAGCCAAAATACGTGGTTCATCCGCCAATGGAATACCAGCGTTAACGTCCAACATATGCGCACCAGCTTCTATTTGAGCATGGGTATCAGCAATCACTCGACTGTAATCGCCGTTTTTCATTTCCTCTGCCAGTAGTTTGCGACCAGTAGGGTTAATACGTTCACCAATAATAACAAAGGGGCGTTCGAACCCAATAACAACCTCTTTGGTTGCAGAACTTAATATCGTGTCAGTCATCTTCACTTTTCTCCAATAGCAGAAAGTTAATTATTTTTTGAGGAGTAGCCAAACCCAAATCAATGCATCAAGCAACTTGCTGCTTAAACTCGGCTACAGACTCAGCGTTACCTTCCACAAACCGGACGATCGATGTCGACATATCTCCGATTCCTGTAAAGCGGTATTCGTAGTTCAAACCCAGAATTTCAGCTGCATTTACTGCTGCTTGCTGCAACTGAGAGTCTTCGGTTTGAGCTAAATATACAAGTTTCTTATAGTGGGCAAAAAAGATGCTTTTTAGTGCTGGCTTTTTATCAAGACCAAGCCCACGTATAACCAAGCGGTCAAAATGCCTGGCCAAAAAATCCGTTAAATAAAATGTACCCAATTCTTGTTCTTGAATGGCATCAAATACAGCATCACCAGCAAAAAATTGGTAACAGTGCGCTCCAGGTATTCTTGTGACAGATTTTTCTTGCAAAAGCACATCGAGCTCGCCACCTGTGCCACAATCCCCATAAGCCACAAAGACTTTGGATCCTTGGGCTTGGGCAATTTCAATTTTTTCACGCACCGCGGCTGGGATTTTTTCTGGGCGATTGTGCAGCTCAGCAGTAATCGCCTCAACCGCAACATGCTGCCAGTTGTTCGCATTTTTTAGGGCGTTTATCTCTTTAAGAAGCGCCGAACACCCAATGATCACAACCTCAGCTGATTGTGAATTCGACGCGTCCATAAAAATGCTAAGCCGCTCTGCGAGCTGCGATTAAGCTCTTTGCCATATCAACCGCAACACCGGCATCACGACAATAAGCGTCGGCACCTACCGCCATACCGAACTCTTCGTTCAGCGGCGCACCGCCAACCATTACGATGTAATCGTCACGCAAACCTTTTTCTAACATGGTATCAATGACAACTTTCATGTAAGGCATGGTTGTGGTCAACAACGCAGACATACCCAAAATATCAGGTTTGTGTTCTTCGAGCGCTTCGAGGTATTGCTCAACAGGAATGTTGATACCGATATCAATTACCTCGAAACCAGCACCTTCCATCATCATCGCGACGAGGTTTTTACCGATATCGTGAATATCACCCTTAACGGTACCTATCACCATTTTACCAATCGATTCTGCACCGGTTTCAGCGAGAATTGGACGCAAAATTGCCATACCTGCCTTCATAGCATTTGCCGCACAAAGAACTTCAGGCACAAACAAAATACCATCTCGGAAATCCACACCAACGATCGCCATACCAGCAACCAATGAATCAGAAAGAACTTTTTCAGCAGACCAACCGCGATCCAATAAAATTTGAGTACCTTCAGCTATTTCATCCTCAAGGCCGTTATACAAATCGTCATACATTTGCTCAACAAGCTCTTCATCTGAAAGTGTATTCAAATCCAGAAAATCGTCTTCATACATATCGTCTTGGTCGGTCATTTGGCTACCCCCGGTAACAAGTAATAACTTCGTTTTAGAATAGCGTGCAGAATATTTGTAGTTGAGGTTTCGGTCCCTTGCGCTTGCGACCCCCCACTATCGAAATGCGACACAAAGGCATTTTTGAAGTTAATTCCGTATAAATTAACTCAACGACCAAAATTTTAAGGTTACTCGTTGTCGTTTTTGTATAGATGGGTGACGCGGAGAAACCATTGAACACATGGTCACGGAGTTAAAATCAATCGCTTTTTTAAATAGGTGAACTGCGATCCAAGTGAACACCAGGGTCGCCATATTTTTCATCTAAACCATTCTCATCGAGGGCAGAACTATGCAGCGATATTCGGGGTTTGAACTGTTAAAACACAGTCTTAGCCACCA
>JALRIU010000346.1 GCA_023255355.1 Pseudomonadales bacterium
AAAGGTCAACCTCTAAATCGAAGCGCTGTTTGGCAATATTGGTAACCCGTACGGCACTCTTTTGGTTAACCTGATTGGCAAGTAGATCAACAAAACTTTGTAATGCTGACTGACTGAGGCCCAGTGAAAGGTTTATACCCAAATGTCCCTGTAATTGACTATCTGTGCCATCCAACGCCGCCAGCATACTTAGCGTCATCAATTCACGTTGTTGATAGCTCACCGCATCACGATAAAACATATCGCCAAATAGATGTTCTACCAAAAAATCATTAATGGCTGGCGTAAAACCCGAGTAACCGGTGGTCCGAACTGAAATATCGCGACCAACTAAAAAATTGCGCGTTTTATTGCCTAGGTCTCGAAGTTCTTGTCGTGATGTGGTCATTGCCAAGGATCTCGACTCGGCACCGATGGTATCTTCAACACCTTCGGCTGTGCGTTTGTCCATCAATCGAATAAATGCATTAATACCATTGAGGGCTCGAGGAAAGCCGATATAAGCGTGACTGTGAATCAACAGCTCTTTAATTTGATTAACGGTCAAACCGCTGGCTAAAGCCTGAGTTAAAGCATTATCTAAATCCGAGATATTGCCAATGGCGACATTAGCGCCCACTAAAACAATAGAACGTTGCTGCTCATCTAGCCCTTTTTCTTCAGCCCAACTGTTTGCAAAGACGGTGAATAGACTAAGAATAATGAAAAGTTTTTTAAACATATTGAAACCTCAACTTGCTAATTGTTGACGAAGCGCAATCACGTCTTTTAATGGCGGCAAACCAAAAATACGACTGTACTCTCTGCTAAATTGAGATGCACTTTCATAACCAACTTGAAAGGCAGCATTGGCGGCATCCATATTATCCGACAGCATCAAACGACGTGCCTCTTGTAAACGTAACTGTTTTTGATATTGGATTGGGCTCATGGTAGTCATCACCCGAAAATGGTGGTGAAACGTCGACACCCCCATATTGACCTTGGCAGCAAGTTCACTCACTTTTAATGGCAGCGCAAAGTTGTCTTTAAGCCAATTCATCGCCTTTGCAACTTGCTGACTGGATGAACCCAGTGCAGCTAGCTGACGCAGTTTTACCCCCTGCTCGCTCATCAGTACTCGATAGAAAATTTCTCGTCTCAACATCGGTGCCAGCACGGCGATATCTTCTTCTTGCTCTAATAACAAAGCCAAACGATAAAACGCATCAGTTAACGATTCATCTAATCGCCCAGTAAACATACCAACATCAGATTTTTGATTAGGTATTTGGCCGAGCTCACACTGTGCCATTAATTGTGTAATTTCAGCGTAATCAAGTTTTAGCGTCATACCAAGATAAGGCTTTGTCTCACTCGCTTCTATGACTTGAGCCACTACAGGTAAATGTAAACCAGAAAGTAAAAAATGCTTGCTATCGTAGACGAACGTTTGCTCTCCCAACCATACTTGTTTTCTGCCTTGGGCAATAATACAGACGCTAGGCCAATAAGCCCCAGTTAAAGCATCTGAAGGAGTGTCTCGACAAAATAAAGACAACCCGTCAACGGCCGTTTCAAATCGCTGACCATTGGCGGTTAAGCGCGTCAGCACCTCGACTAGCTTGCTCATATTTGATGATGAATTCGTCATATTATTTCTCAAAAAATTGTTGTTATAGGCAACTTTATTAGAGAAATACTACACAACTAAAACCCCTTGCAAAAGCTTCAGTATTCATGCCAAGAGAATTAGGCAATAACCAGATAGAAATAGATTAATTAATGGGACGCTTAACTGGGTAGAATGCTCAAGTCGAAATTTAATAAAACCTTTACCTTCGAGGATTTGCAAATGAATAAACTAACCAAAACGCTTATCGCATTGACTTTCGCCACAGCCAACCAAGCTTTTGCCAATGAAGACATCTTTACCTATGGCGAAAAAGCTAAAAATGTTCACCATGTTGGTGATATATGGTTACAACATCTGAGTAATGCAGATGAGAACTTTGATTACAACGTTGCCGTCGCTAAATCGGCACCTAGCGCAGTACTAAACTGGCACTTTCACCCCAAAAATCAACAACTGATCATTATAGATGGCAAGGGATATTACCAAGAGCGCGGTAAAGACATTCAAATAGTGAAAAAAGGCGATGTCATCAAATGCACTCCAGGAGTACAACACTGGCATGGTGCTTCTAAAGAAGAAGGCGTGACCTATATTGCCATATCTGGTAACGCGAAGACTGAATGGTTTGAATCTATTGATATGGCGCAATACAACGCTATTGAAAACTAGTTTGCAGGAGATTGCCCGATGAGAGCTCTGTTATTTGGCGTGTTGTTATCAATAATAAGCCTTAGCCATGCCCAAGACACCATAGTTACGACATTAAATGGTGATGTAGAAGGTACCATACAAAAAAATATAATTTCCTGGAAAGGCATGCGCTTTGCTGAACCACCAACCGGTGAATGGCGCTGGCGCCCTACGCGTCAGCTGACCAATTGGAAAGGTATACAACCCGCCATGCAGTTCGGAAAAGATTGTATTCAAGCCACTTGGGGCCCTTCTGGCATGTCAGTGAAAAAGGATGCCTCAGAAGATTGCCTGTTTATCAATGTATGGCGCACATCAAAACAACCTATGAGTAAAAAACTTCCGGTGATGGTCTGGATTCATGGTGGAGCATTTGTGTTTGGTAGTGGTTCACAAGCTATGTATGACGGTGAAAGTTTTGCTGAACAAGGTGTAGTCCTAGTGACGTTTAACTATCGTCTGGGTCGCTTAGGTTTCTTTGGTTTTCCGGCCTTAACAGCTGAGCATCCTAATGAATTTAAAGGTAACTATGGTTACATGGATCAAATTGCGGCACTAAATTGGGTAAAAGATAATATCTCTGCCTTTGGTGGAGACGACAACAATATTACTATTTTTGGTGAGTCTGCCGGCGGAGTCTCAGTTCATAGCATGTTATCAATACCTGCCGCCCACGGATTGTTTGACAAGGCCATCATCGAATCAGGCGGTGGACGTGATGGCGTGTTAACAGGGCGACCTTTAAGCAAAGAAAATGCAGATATTTATTATCCTGTTTCTGCAGAAACCATTGGCGTTAATTTTGCCATACGTAACGGTATTATTGATATTGATGCCAACGCTCTAGCAGCATTGCGAGCAATGCCTGCTGAACAAATTCTTGATAATGGTATTGAGACCGATCCCGAAACGGGTAAACCGATTTATTCAGGCCCGATTTTAGATGGCCGTTTAGTCATTGAAACCGCAGAATCCGCTTATAAGGCCGGCCGCCAAGCCAAGGTGCCACTTCTTATCGGAAATAACAGTGCCGAAGTGCCTGCAGGCTTTGTGAGCGCCGAATCCAAACCAGAGTTGCTTAACGTCTTTGCTCCACACCAAGAGCAAGTTGCCAAAGCTTTTGATCCAAAGGGAGAAACAGATTTTGCCAAGTTGCTGACCCTTATAAACACTGACAAAGTCTGGGCTGAGCCTGCACGTTTCACAGCGCGTGCGTTCAACCAAATTGAGCAACCTGTTTATATGTATTTGTTTTCTTATGTGGCTGAAAGTCAGCGAGAACGATCACCTTTTGGCGCCAGTCATGCCTCAGAGTTAGGTTATGTATTTAACACACTAACAACTGTTTTAAAGGACAAATTAACACCCAAAGATCAAGTTATGGCCGAACAAATCCATAGTTATTGGGCCAACTTTGCAAAACATGGAAACCCCAACGGTGAGAACCTGACGATTTGGCCTCAATACGATGATCAGGCCCTTATTATGGAATTTACTGCCGAGGGATCTTCAGTTGCGAGGGCAGATGACCGTAATGCACGTTTGGATGCCATGGAAATCGCAGATAAGTAACACCAGCTCAATCAAGCCCGTCATTTGAGATGGGCTCTCGATACTCAATGATCAAACAAACTCAAAAACTGCTTATCACTAAACACTCTAAGCGGCATTAAATTGCTCTTACCGGTAATAATTAGCGATTCATCGACCCTAGCACAACTTCCTGCATAAGAACCGGCGACACTAAACGAACAAATCTGAACATGAAGATCATCGACTTTTGGAAGTGAATATAGCGCCTGATAAATGGTATTTTGACTATCAAACTTACCCGCGGTTTCAGAAACAACCTCGGCGTTATTATCTACCATGCTGATATTATGACCACAACGTCCGACAATCGGCTTGGCGACATAACCATTGTCTTTAAGACTTGGTGTCAACTCAAAGTGAGATTCCAACAGATAGGGATATTCAGGCGCCATATCCCATAGAATTGGCAAAATCGCCTTGTTACTCGGTATTAGCGTCCATAAGGGCTCGAAAACCATGGTTTCTGGCTGAAATAATACATCCATTAACCGCGGGATGCTTTGAATATCGTCTTTTAGATGAGAACCTGAATTTATTTCGTCGCGCAATTGATCAAGTGCGGTCTCCCATGCCCAGGTTTTCCAAACCCAATGAATGGGGCGTTCATTTTCATCAAGTACCTCGCCATTAGTCGACCAATGCGTCTGTTCGAAGCCGCTAATCATTTGGGTTTTTAGTCCTGCTCGCTCTATCGCTTCACGCATGAATAAGGCATGGTAAAGCTCTTCTGCATCTTGATGATCTAAAAGAAGATGAATCAAGCCATCTACATCGACTTCCCGCCAAGCCTCAACAAGAGAGTCAAACAATTTTTCTCCTGCGTCATTGCCCTCTTCACAATGATAAAATTGCGACCAAAGACCTTGAACCCGCCCTGCCTCCATGTGGCAAGATGCTGAGTCACAGTTATATTCGTAGACTTTCAAACCCGCGTCTGTCAAAGCAAAATCAAATCTACCGGTGACCATCTGATTGCGGCGATTGCTCCAGGATTGTTTTATACGAGGCCATAATTCATTGGGAATATTGAAATGCGGCCAAAGTGATTCTGTGGTCATCACATAGTCAGTGGCTCGCATAAATAAAGCATGCAGTTCATTGGTTGCACGTTTTAATTCTTTTTCAGCGGTTTTAGAGATCACTAAATATTGGTTATCTCTATCTTCTATAGCACACAAACTATGCCCATTGTGAGCCACGTAGGCCGCTTCATCAGGCTTAGCAATGTTAAGCCATCCTTTACGACTGGGTTTAAAATCAGCGAATTGAATTTGAATTTGTAACAGGCGTTGATCGATAGATTCGATGCCAACCGCGCCTTCGGCATCGTCAGTTTGGATAACCCATCCCAAGATATCGGTATCATCAAAGGTACAATTGACCCAGTAACTTCCGTCGCTGTCGATACTCACTGGAAGTTCGCGAGAATAGTCCGCGCCTTCGTGCCATTTTTCATGATTCAAGTTTTGTTCTGCAATGCGTAAAGCGTTATCAAAAACTTCGGTCACAATAGCCACATGACCCGTTCTTTCAAACTCGCCACCCTCTTTCCAAATCAACATGCAGCCAGGTTCTGGACGACGTAGAGCGCCATTTTCGAATGCTTTCAGGGGTAATTTTTCATTGCTAGATACACACTTAACATGTGGTAGCCTAAAAATATCATAGGCCATTGCAATGTCTTCAAAGACATATCCTTTATTAATTAACAGCCAACGGCGGGCAAACTCTACACACTGCCATTTATATCCTGTGTAGATACCATCATGGTAGTTACGGTAATCCTGCCTAGTTGGGAGTAACTTGGGATCAACCGTATCATAATCACTAGAATAAACAGGTACACCGCCTGGAGCGATACCAATTTCAGCACCAAAAACAAGCTTCGTCATCGACAATTCACCATTGATAAAGGTATTAACTTACAAACAAAACTCAAGACACAGTTGGAACAGCGGCAGTCTATAGCGAGCAGTATAGACAAACAATATGGGAAAAATAATTTAGTTTAGAAAATTGTTTGAATCAGAAAGACATCTGGCCATAAACACGGATGGCGTGCGACTAGCGACTAGCGACTAGCGACTAGCGACTAGCGACTATTCAACAGTATTTAATGAACGCCAACCAATCGCAATACCCATTTTTAAAGCGTCATGAGAGCAGGTTGGCGAAGGCTAAATTTAACGAGACACCGGAGTTTACAAATGGTAAATGAGGATTTCGAGGCAAATTTTAACGATCGACAGCCAATCGCAATACCCATTTTAAAGCG
>JALRIU010000001.1 GCA_023255355.1 Pseudomonadales bacterium
AAAACAGTGAGGGTAGATACCAAAAGCACTACATTGTTGACCAACAGGAAGGCTTCACGTGATAAAAATTCGAATCGCGATTTTGCCGAAACCGCAGGTGCTTTAAACGCATACAAAGACAAAGAGGCGCCAATAACAACCCCGATAAAACCTAGGATAAACACCCCGCGCTCCGGATCAGCGGCAAATGAGTGTACCGAGGTCAGCACGCCGGAACGAACAAGAAATGTTCCTAACAAACTTAGTGAAAAGGCAAAAATGGCCAGCAAGACTGTCCAGCTTTTGAATAGGCCACGCTTTTCGGTTACCGACAATGAATGCATCAACGCAGTACCAACCAGCCATGGCATGAACGAGGCATTTTCAACGGGGTCCCAGAACCACCAGCCACCCCAGCCTAATTCGTAGTATGCCCACCAACTGCCCAGGGAAATACCAACCGTCAAAAAGGCCCATGCGATATTTGTCCAAGGTCTAGACCAACGCGCCCAACTTGCATCAAGCTTGCCGCTACTTAACGCAGCAATAGCAAAGGCAAAAGCCACAGAAAAACCTACGTAGCCCATATAAAGCATCGGAGGATGAACAATCATACCGAAGTCTTGTAACAAAGGATTGAGGTCTTTGCCGTCGACAGGCACGATAGGAAAACTTCGTAAAAAAGGATTGGACGTTAACAAACTAAATAGCAACAAGCCTACCGCCACAAAACCCATCACCGACAGAACTCTAGCACGCATATCATCGCTTAAGGCTTGACTAAAATGAGCCACCAATGCGGACCATAGAGCAAGAAATAAAACCCACATGAGCAAAGAGCCCTCATGGTTACCGAAAACAGCGCACAGCTTATAAACCATAGGGAGGCTTAAATTAGAGTTGTTGGCCACCAGCACCACCGAAAAATCGTCGGTAGCAAAGGCATACCCCAAGCACATAAAACTAATAACAAGAAAAACAAACATGCCAGTAGCAATACTTGGCGCAGTTCGCATCAATCGCAAATTGCCCTGCCAAACACCAACTGCAGGAAGTGCTGTTAGCAGACAAGCTAAAACGAGGGCGATTATTTCAGCCAAATGACCTAATTCAACAATCATTATTTGGCTTCCGGCTTATTTTTGAGTGCGTCCGCTACTTCAGGCGGCATATAATTTTCATCATGCTTTGCCAGAACCTCGCTTGCCACCATTAATCCAGTAACATCAAGTTTACCGGAGACAACAACGCCCTGACCCTCATCGAACAAATCTGGCAAGATTCCGGTATAGGTGACCTGCAAATCAGCTTGATAATCGGTAATAACAAAATCGACACGCAAACTATCGGGTGACTTAACAACCGAACCTTCTTTGACCATACCGCCCGCACGGATACTCGTTTCTATGGGTGCCTTACCCGCTTGAATATCTGCTGGGGGGTAAAATAAGTTCATGTTTTCGCGCAAAGCATAAAATACTAATGCCGCAGCGACACTGGTAGCCACAACAATGAACAAAACCACTAGTAGGCGTTGTTTTCGGACAGGGTGCACTTAAGACTCCTTGTTATTTGAAGATTTATCTTCATGCGCAGCAATTCGCTGCAAACGTTTTTGCTCAGTAATAAAAGCTTTACGTTGTTGGACGGGTAACCAGATCAAAAAAACAATGACGCTCAATGTAATTGCATAGCTAGCCCAAACAAAGGGGCCATGACCCGCCATATGCCAAAGTTCAGTAAAAGATTCAAACTGCATTAGGCGCGCTCCACAATGTCTTGCACCCAACGTGTTTTACGTTCATTAATTAACACCTCAGTGCGCATATTAAGCATCAATGCCACACCATAAAAAAAGTAAAACCCAACGATCATGATTAACAGGGGATAAAACATGGATGGATCGATACTCGATTTTTGAGTAAGCTTTATGGTCGCCGGCTGGTGCAAGCTATACCACCAGTCTACAGACTTATAAATAATGGGGATATTGACCGTCCCCACAAGTGCCAAGACAGCGCATGCTCGACTCGCAGAAACCTTATTATCATAGGCTTCGTAGAGGGCAATAATACCAAGATAAAGAAACAACAAAACCAACTCTGAAGTAATGCGCGCATCCCACACCCACCAAGTTCCCCACGTAGGTTTACCCCAAATCGAGCCGGTCACTAAGGCTAAAAAGGTTAAGCCCGCACCCATTCTTGCCGCTGAGCGCATTGCAATCTCAGCCAGTTTCATCTTCCAAATAAGATGGATAGCACCAGCGATTGCCATAATGTAATAACCTGATAATGAGAGCACAGATACAGGCACATGAATATAGATAATACGGTAACTATTACCCTGTCTAAAATCTGCAGGCGCATATAACAGGCCCCAGATTGCACCAACAATCAATAACAAGGCTGCTACTGGCGCCATGAAATTAAGCAGCTTACCGCTGATATCATAGAACCACTTTGGTGATCCGAGTTTGTGAAACCATGTCCACATGGGGCGAGTTACCTCATCGATCTCAGGGGTGTCTTTTAACTATCGACACTAATTCTTAATGCACCAGCAACCGCCAACGGCGCTAACGCAAATGAAAGCATAAAAAATGCGAGCAATATTGCTAACTGCCCGGGTACCGCAGCTCCCTCAGCAGCTCGTTTAACCGCATCGGCGCCGAATATTAGCACAGGCACATATAGGGGTAAAACGATCAATGACAGCAGCACACCACCACGGCGCAATCCCACCGTTAATGCAGAGCCTATGGCCCCTATAAAGACTAACGATGCAGTACCAATTAACAAGCTCATTATCAGCACTGGTATCCCCGCTACAGGAAGATTCAAAAGTAAGGCAATAATGGGCGACAATAATGCAAGTGGCACGCCAGTCAGTAACCAGTGGGCAAGTACTTTAACCAGACTGTGGAAATACAGCGACTGCGGATTTAACAAAAATAATTCCAGTGCGCCATCATCAAAATCACTACGAAACATTGACTCTGTGGATAATAAGCATGCCAACAAGGCAACAACCCATATGATGCCGGGTGCTAACATAGCCAAAACCTTAGGCTCAGGGCTTACACCTAACGGAAATAATGAACAAACAACGACGAGAAATAATAACGGATTCAAACTATCGCTTTTACGTCGCCAAAGTAACGTTAATTCTCGCTTTAGCGTAGCTGACAATCCTTTAAGCAAGCTTAAATTTTGAGAGGCATTCATCGATAATGCTCCAAATTCAAACTTTTGATTTGCGCAATATCCACCTGCTGATGAGATGTCAGTAAAACTGCACCACCTTTATTCAAATGATCTTGTAAAAGCTGCTGCAGCGTATCAATGCCATGCACATCAATGGCAGTAAAAGGCTCATCTAATATCCAAAGCGTAGCATTTGATAAAACTAAACGCGCCAACGCAACGCGTCGCAACTGGCCTGCCGATAATTTACTAGCGGGAATATCCTCGTAGCCAAACAAACCGACTGCATGTAACGCATTTACAATATCTTGATCGGTAGCAGCGCAATACGTCGAAGCAAACCAACGCAGATTTTCAACGGGGGTTAGCAATAATTTAACAGCGGCAAGATGGCCATGAAACAATACATCACGCCTAAATAACTCAAGATTTTCTCGGGGCGGTTTACCATCCCAAAGGATTTGACCGGACGCATAGTTTGAAAGCCCTGCTAGCGAACGTAGCAAAGTTGTTTTACCACATCCATTATGACCAACCACTTGCAGAATTTCACCACGATCAAGTGTGAATTGAACGTTTTGAAATAACATTCTATCCTCTCGCTCACACTGAAAATTGCTTACCTGCAACATGGCTACTGACAAACCTTTATCCTCAATAATCGACTCAACAAAACAACCACATGGCCGACATAACAAACTATACTTTTTTCACTAGGAAAGCATTTTAATGCCTACGGCGATAT
>JALRIU010000124.1 GCA_023255355.1 Pseudomonadales bacterium
TTAGGTCCTTTGGCTACACCACCAATCAGCTATGTCACTGACTGCGCTATTCAACAAATTGTGCCTAGCGGAAGTTATCAAATTGCTCAAGCAGATAGCGTAGCGTGTGCTGATCCCTCTAATACGGGTTATATCATGGGGGCTGATGGTAAATTGGCAACCAATCTTCAATCTACCTACCCAAGACCACTTGGTGGTAACATAATGGTGCAAGGTAGTTTGGAATTGTTGTTCGCATTGCCTTTTATTGATGATCAAAGTTCGACAAGAACAGGTTTGTTTATTGACGTAGGTAACGTTTTTAATAGCAGCTGTACTTCAATTACTCGAAATTGTTTCGAATTTGATGTGGCAGAGCTAAGATATTCAGTCGGTTTAGGTGCAACATGGATTACCGCTATGGGACCACTGACGTTTAGTATTTCTAAACCCATGAATACAGGTATTTTCGACCGCAAAGAGGTGTTCCAATTCTCTGTCGGTCAAGGTTTTTAATTTAATTTATAACGGAGTTTTTTGTGTTTAACATTAACAAAATGATTATCGCTGCTTCTGCAGCTGTGTTGGTATCACTCTCGGGCATGGCTAATGCTGAAGGTAAGATCGCAGTAATCGATGTACAGCGTGCAATTTCAAATTCAGACGTCGCTAAGGCACGTATCGAAACTTTTTCAGCCCAGCCTGATGTCAAAGAAACCATCGCTACATTAGAAGCACTCAAAGCAGATGGTCAAAAAATGGTTGAGAAATTACGTGCTGAAGAGGCGATCTTAAGTGCTGAACAAAAAGCTGAATTGCAAAAGAAAATCCAAGGCGTTCAATCAGATATGCAGTATGAAGGTAAAAAGCTACAACAGGCTAATACTGAATTAGAACAAGCGATTATGCGCGAACTCAATCCTTACATAGGTAAAATCATTGATGAAATCGTTCAACAAGAAGGTATTGGCTTGTTGTTAAACAACAATCCTCAAATCGTATTATTCTCTGACACCAGCTACGATATCACTCCAAAAGTAACTGAGCGTCTAAACAAGCAGAAGTAATGCTTCAATGACATTAGCAGAAATTGCCGAGTTATTAGGTGCCTCCCTGCAAGGCGATGCCAATCGCCAAATTACAGGTCTGGCCACACTCGGCTCTGCTAATGAGCAGTCTATAGCGTTTTTCGTCAATCCTCGCTATTTAACGGATCTAAAGAAAACGCGAGCCGGTGCAGTGTTAATTAGTGCTGAAAACGTTTCGCACGCACCTTGTGATGCACTTGTATGTCAAAATCCCTATCACGCGTTCGCTGAACTTACCGCTCATTTTGTCTCGGTTCCAACTGTAGCAAATGGTATACATCCTAGTGCCTTTGTTGCTAGTTCTGCTGTTCTGGGTTCAGGTGTGGTTGTCGCTGCCAATGCATCGATTGGTGACAATGTAGTTATTGGCGATAATACGATCATCCACTCCGGGGTTGTCGTTGAGGCAAACACCTCCTTAGGATCTGACTGCCGTATTTATAGTAATGTCTCTATTTATCATGGCGTAAAGATTGGCGATCGCGTTACTTTGCATTCGGGCGTGGTGATTGGTGCCGATGGCTTTGGTTTTGCCCCCAGTGCCAATGGTTGGAAAAAAATTCATCAACTTGGCGGTGTTAGAGTAGGCAATGATGTCGAAGTAGGGGCAAATACTACCATCGATAGAGGAGCATTGGACGATACAATCATTGGTAATGGCGTCATTATCGACAACCAGGTCCAGATAGCGCATAACGTTGTTATAGGTGATAATACAGCCATTGCGGGTTGCACAGGTATCGCAGGATCCACGCATATTGGTTCGCGTTGTACGATAGCAGGTCGTGTTAGTATCATAGGTCACCTCACCATAGCAGATGGTATTCATATTACCGCAGGAACCTTGGTTTCAAAGTCGTTGAATACTGTGGATTCGTATTCATCAGGAACGCCACTTGAAAAAACTATTGATTGGAAGAAAAATGCAGTCCGCTACAGCCAGCTTGATAAAATTGCTAGGCGGCTAAGCGCCTTAGAGAAAAAAATTAAAGATTAATTATTGAAGATGGAGTCTTCATGTCTGACATTTTAGATATCAAAGAAATTCGTAAATATCTGCCACACCGTTATCCTTTTTTATTGGTTGATAGGGTGGTTGCGTTTGAATCTGGTAAATCGATTCGAGCTATAAAAAATGTTTCGGTTAACGAACCTTTTTTTAATGGCCATTTCCCTCAGGTACCCATTATGCCCGGCGTGTTAATTGTCGAGGCAATGGCCCAAGCGGCAGGTATATTAGGTTTTAAAACCATGGACAAGACTCCCGAAGATGGGTCGCTATATTTGTTTGCTGCGGTAGAAAATGCACGTTTTAAGCAGCAAGTTGTGCCCGGAGACCAAATTGTTATGGACGTCCAAGTGGTTTCTGCTAAACGTGGTATCTGGAAATTTGAATGCCAAGCGACTGTAGATGGCAAAGTTTGCACAACCGCTACCATTCTATGTGCTGATAGAGAAATCTAATGATTCATCCAAGTTCTGTGGTTGATCCGAGTGCTCAAATAGGCGCAAATGTTGAGATTGGTCCTTTTTGTGTTATCGGTCCCGATGTAGTTATTGGTGAGGGTTCTCGGTTGAATTCTCACGTGGTTTTGAAAGGGCCTACTGTGCTTGGCAAAAACAATCACATATTCCAGTTTGCTACGGTGGGTGAAGATACCCCAGATTTGAAATATCAAGGTGAAAAGACACGCCTGGTGATTGGGGATAATAATGTCATTCGCGAGGGAGTAACCATTCATCGAGGTACTGTTCAAGATCGTGGTGAAACGACCATTGGAGATAACAATCTTTTTATGGCATACGCGCACATTGGTCACGATTGTGTCATCGGTAATCACACTATCTTGGTAAATAATGCTGCTATTGCAGGCCATGTTGTGGTGGGCGATTGGGCGATTTTGGCCGGTTATACATTGGTTCACCAGTATTGCAGTATCGGTGCGCATAGCTTTTGCGGTATGGGCTCTGCAATAGGTAAAGATGTGCCTGCTTATGTTACTGTTTTTGGTAACCCTGCTGAAGCTAAAGCTATAAATCAAGAGGGTTTAAAACGTCGTGGTTTTTCGGCTGAAGCCATCCAAGCGATCAAACGTGCCTATAAATTGGTATATCGCAGTGGTCGTACTCTAGTCGATCTGATGCCTGAGCTAGATGCTTTAGTGTCTGAATGTCCTGAAGTAGGGGACTTTGTTACCTCTATTAAGGCATCCTCACGCGGTATTGTTCGCTAGCGTGGTGAATACCATGCATGAACCTTCATTTGCAATTGTGGCTGGTGAGGCTTCCGGCGATATCCTGGGCGCTGACTTAATACGCGCACTCAAAAAACGTTATCCTGATGCACAATTTTATGGTGTTGGCGGCCAAAAAATGATTGCTGAAGGTTTTGAAAGTTTTTACCCCATGGAACGCCTTAGCGTTATGGGACTGGTCGAGCCTTTAAAGCGTCTACCTGAGTTGCTTGCAATGCGAGCAGATCTAAAACAACGATTTATAAAGAATAGGCCACTAGCGTTTATTGGTATTGATTCACCCGATTTTGTGATGAATATTGAGGCAGCCATGAAGGATAATGGCATTGCAAGTATTCATTATGTGAGTCCTTCGGTTTGGGCTTGGCGCAAAAACCGTATTCATAAAATAAAACGAAGCGTTGATTTGATGCTTACGTTATTCCCCTTTGAGTTACCGATCTATGAGGAAAATGCCGTTCCTGCGGTTTGTGTCGGGCACCCACTTGCCGATCAAATTGGATTTGAACAAGATCAGCGTGCTGCTAGAACAGGTCTCAATTTACCAATTGAGGGACGCTATGTGGCATTAATGCCAGGCAGTCGCCGTTCTGAAATTGAAGCTTTGTTGCCCAGGTTTTTAGAGGCTTTTTCAACTTTGCGAACTACTGACAGTACATTGCAGGCACTTTTGCCTGTTGCTGCGGATTATTTGCAAAGTATGATTGATGAAAAATTAAGTTTGCTTGCGACAGACGATCGCAATGCGGTGCATGTATTTCAGGGGGCGTCTCATGAAATTATGGTGGCAAGTGATGCGGTACTCTTGTCCTCGGGTACTGCAACCCTAGAAGCCATGTTGTTAAATCGTCCAATGGTTGTGGTCTATAGAATGGGTGGCTTGAGTTATGCCATACTGTCGCGGCTAGTAAAAACCCCATTTATCAGTTTGCCAAACTTGTTAGCACAACGAGCTTTGGTACCTGAATTGATTCAGGACGCAGCAAGTAAAGATAATATTGTCAGCCATCTAAATCCGCTCTTGGAGCAAGGTGCTGCGCGCCAAGACACATTACAAACCTTTGCAGAGTTGCATCAGATGCTTCGTAAAGGTGCCGGTGAGACGGCTGCAGCTGCCATACAAAGTTTACTGGAACAATAATGGAGACTCTCGATCTATTCGATCTGCCAGATGCGCAAATTCAATATCATGCTGGTGTTGATGAGGTCGGTCGTGGTCCGCTAGCTGGTGATGTTGTTGCCGCCGCAGTTATTTTAGATCCCAATAAGCCTATTGACGGATTGGCTGATTCTAAAAAGTTAACAGAAAAAAAGCGTGAGCAACTGGCTGTCGAGATCCAGGCTAAGGCGCTTGCATTTTGTGTGGCGCGAGCCAGTGTTGCAGAAATAGATGATATTAATATCCTGCATGCTAGCTTGCTTGCTATGAAGCGCGCTGTAGAGGGTTTGCGTATTCAACCCGATTTTGTGTCTGTCGATGGTAATAAACTGCCTAAATGGCATTATAGAAGTGAGGCTGTGGTGAAAGGGGATAGCAAAGTTGCTGAGATCAGTGCGGCTTCTATTTTGGCCAAAGTCGTGCGCGATAGTGAAATGGTTGCGTTACATGAAAAATATCCGCAATATGGTTTCGATAGCCACAAAGGTTATCCAACTAAGGTACACTTAGAGGCAATCAAACAGCACGGTATTTTAACAGAGCATCGTCGCTCTTTTGGACCTGTGCGTGCCATTCTTAACAACAGTAATGAGTATTAAATGACCGCCCAAACACAATTTGTTCACCTAAAAGTACACTCTGAGTTTTCTTTGGTGGATGGTTTGGTCCGTGTTAAAGCATTAACCAAAGCGGTAGCCGAAATGGGTATGCCTGCCGTTGCTCTAACTGATGTCACTAATTTCTTCGGGCTTATTAAGTTTTATAAAGCGGCGAATGGTGCTGGTTTAAAACCTATAGCAGGCAGCGACATGCTAGTCCGCTCTGAAGCTGGCGATGTCTATCCCATCACGTTATTAGTACAGAATTTGCAAGGTTATAAAAATCTAACCATGCTGATTTCACGTGCCTATCGTGAGAATCAGATCCACGGTGTTGGATATATTAAGCGTGATTGGTTAAAACAGCACGGTGCCGGTTTAATTGCTTTATCTGGTGGACGTCATGGTGATGTAGGTGCCGCTTTAGTGGCCGGTCGAATGGGCGAGGCTGCCGAGTTACTGCAATATTGGATGGATATCTTTCCCGATCGTTACTATCTCGAATTACAACGCACTGGCCGAGAAAACGAGGGTATCTATATAGAGCATGCAGTATCGCTCGCCGATGAAGTTGGATGCCCCATTGTCGCAACTAACGACGTATGTTTTTTAACGGCAGATGAATTTGAGGCCCATGAGGCGCGTGTCTGTATCCACGACGGTGTGACGCTAGATGACCCTCGCCGTGAACGCCGTTATACAGAGCAACAGTATCTTCGTTCTCCTGCAGAAATGATAGAATTATTTGCCGATTTACCCGATGCGATTGCAAATACTGTTGAGATTGCAAAACGCTGTACGATTGATATAGAGCTCGGTACATATTATTTGCCTGAATTTCCTATTCCTGAAAACTTTCAAGAAGATCCCTTCTTTAAAGAACATTTTAGTTACGCAGAATTAGAACAACAGACCCGTCGTGTCATGCAGGACAAGTGGGCTGGAAAAGAAGATACCCCAGAATATGCTAAAGAATTAGTAACCGGCGTATTCTTTCGAAAAATTTCTCATGAGGGCTTGAACGAGCGATTGGCCTTTTTATTTGATACGTCTGCTGAAACTTTCTCAGCCATTCAAACAGAGTACCGCGATCGTTTAAATTTTGAGCTCGATATCATATTGCAGATGGGTTTCCCTGGGTATTTCCTCATCGTGATGGACTTTATTCAGTGGGCCAAAGATAACGGAATTCCTGTAGGGCCTGGGCGTGGTTCTGGTGCCGGCTCCTTGGTGGCCTACGCTCAGAAAATTACCGACTTGGATCCTATACAATATGATTTGCTTTTCGAACGATTCTTAAACCCTGAGCGGGTTTCAATGCCTGATTTTGATATCGATTTCTGTATGGAAAATCGTGACAAAGTTATTAGCTACGTTGCAGATAATTATGGCCGTGAGGCGGTATCACAAATTGTGACCTTTGGTACCATGGCTGCAAAAGCTGTGGTGCGTGACGTCGCTAGGGTGCAGGGTAAGTCCTATGGCCTTGCAGATAAGTTATCTAAAATGATTCCTTTTGAAGTTGGCATGACCCTGGCAAAGGCGTATGAGCAAGAAGAAATTCTGAGAGATTTTCTCAAGAACGATGATGAGGCTCAGGAAATTTGGGATATGGCCCTACAGTTGGAAGGTGTTACCCGCGGTACCGGTAAACATGCTGGCGGGGTTGTTATTGCGCCTTCAAGACTGACCGATTTTGCGCCTTTATACTGCGATGATGAAGGTAATGGTCTTGTTACTCAGTTTGATAAAAATGATGTGGAAGAGGCCGGTCTAGTTAAATTTGACTTCTTGGGTTTACGCACGCTTACTATCATCGACTGGGCAGTCAAAATGATTAATCGACCGCGTGGTGACGGCAGTCGATTAGATTTTGAAATTGAACGAATTCCTCTTAATGATCCTCGGACCTTTGCGCTCTTAAAACGTGCTGAAACTACCGCTGTATTCCAGTTGGAATCGCGGGGAATGAAGGATCTCATTAAGCGCTTACAACCCGATAACCTTGAAGATATGATCGCATTGGTTGCACTGTTCCGTCCGGGGCCATTGGATTCGGGCATGGTTGATGATTTCGTTAACCGCAAACACGGTCGTGCTGAAGTTGCTTATCCCGATGCGAATTATCAACATGAATGGCTAGAGCCCATCCTTAAACCAACCTACGGTGTTATTGTTTACCAAGAACAGGTAATGCAGATTGCCCAAACTCTTGCTGGATATTCATTGGGTGGTGCTGACTTACTCCGTCGTGCGATGGGTAAGAAGAAGCCCGAAGAAATGGCCAAGCAACGCTCTACTTTTGAAGAAGGCGCTAAGAGTGTCGGTGTTGATCCAGATTTGGCGATGAAGATTTTCGATCTTGTAGAAAAATTTGCTGGATACGGCTTTAACAAATCGCACTCTGCTGCCTACGCGCTGGTGTCTTATCAAACGGCATATTTGAAAGCGACCTATCCGGCAGAGTTTATGGCGGCAACAATGTCGTCTGAATTGCAGAATACCGACAAAATCGTAACGTTTATAGAAGAATGTCGCGCAATGAAATTACCGCTGCGTCTGCCTGATGTCAACGAAGGTGAATACATGTTCACCGTGAATGATCATGGAGAAATCGTCTATGGTCTTGGTGCTATTAAGGGGCTGGGTGAAGGTCCTATCAACAATTTGATACAGGCGAGGATTGAGGGTGGGCCATTCACAGATTTATTTGATTTTTGCCGGCGCACTGATTCGCGGAAAATTAATAAACGTGCACTCGAGGCACTGATTCGCAGTGGTGCATTTGATAGTCTTGGAATCCCTCGTGAGGTAGTTTATGCCTCTATGCCCGAAGCAATTGCAGCAGCTGAGCAAAATGCCCGTAATGAAGCAAGCGGCATGATTGATTTATTTGGCGATGTGATTAATGCTGCAGATGAAGAGGATGTTTATCACGACTTTAGGACCTCTCCGGAGTGGTCACACAAACAACGACTATCCGGTGAAAAGGATACTTTGGGACTCTACGTAACAGGGCATCCTATCGATGAATATGAACGAGACCTTCGGCAGTTTGTTAAAACCCGAATTTGTGATATTCAACCAAAGCGTGAAGAACAATTGATTGCAGGTTTAATCATTGACATACGTACCACAAAAACTCGTTCTGGTGACACCGTTGCTAGGGTGTTGCTGGATGATCGCTCGGGACGTCTAGAAGTGTCATTATATGGCGAGGTTTTTGATCAATATCGTGAGGCCCTGCAAAAAGATACGGTCGTTGTGGTTTCAGGTGTGGCACGAGTAGATCACTACAGTGGTGGCATGCAGATGAATGTTCGTGAGGTCTTCGATATTGGAGCTGCCCGCAGCCACTATGCAAAATCGTTGGTATTACACGTGACGCCTGCACACTTTGCCGCAGGTTTGCTCGACATTCTTCAGGGTTTCTTTCATCAGCCATCTGCGGGTGGATGTCCCGTCGTATTAGATTATCAATGCGATGGTGCAAAAGCGAAATTAATGTTGGGCTCTACCTATAAATTATCGCCAGGGGATGAGATTATGCATACGCTAAGAAATACCCTTGGAAAAGAAAACGTATATCTCAATTATTCACGTTAAACAGCATATCAATAAGGTTTTATCCTTTTAAAATTGTTGTACAATGGTCGCAAAATATAGGACTAGGATAGTTATGAACCCTAATTACTTGGATTTCGAACAGCCCATTGCCGATCTACTGGTAAAAATCGAAGAATTACAAGCGGTTGGTCATGATAATGACCTTAACATCGCCGAAGAAATATCTAATCTTCGCGATAAGAGCAGCAAACTAACCCAAAAAATTTATTCTAATCTATCAGCGTGGGATATTGTGAGAGTAGCTCGCCATCCTATGCGTCCCTATACGATGGATTACATTCCACACATTTTTACTGAATTTGACGAGTTACATGGCGATCGTCGTTTTGGTGACGATAAATCTATGATTGGTGGTATAGCCCGCTTAGATGGCGAACCAGTGATGGTGATTGGCCAAGAAAAAGGTCGTTCGGTTAAAGACAAAGTTAAACGTAATTTTGGTATGCCAAAGCCAGAAGGTTATCGCAAAGCACTTCGTTTAATGGAGATGGCTGAGCGTTTTAAATTACCAGTAATTACTTTTATCGATACGCCTGGGGCTTATCCTGGTATTGATTCTGAAGAGCGCGGAATATCAGAAGCGATTGCTCAAAACTTAGCAGTTATGTCTCGCCTAAAAACGCCTATCATGTCAGTAGTAATCGGCGAAGGTAGCTCGGGTGGTGCTATTGGTATCGGGGTGGCAGACCATCTTGCCATGTTGCAATACTCAACATACTTTGTAATTTCACCCGAAGGCTGCGCCAATATTATTTGGAAAACTTCAGAGAAAGCGCCTGAGGCTGCTGCAGCAATGGGCTTAACATCAGACTCTTTGATCAAACTAGGTATTGTGGATACAAGTATTGAGGAGCCTCTAGGTGGTGCACATCGCGATAAAATATTAATGGCGGATCGTATTAAATCGCACTTAGTTAAACAATTAGCTGAGCTTAAGTCGATGTCTGAAAAAGAATTGCTTGCTCGTCGCTATGAAAGATTAATGTCTTACGGTAACGACTAATGTCAGAGCAGCCTGCGGCTGATCTTTTTCCCTGGTTGCACCCATTAAGGGTGC
>JALRIU010000137.1 GCA_023255355.1 Pseudomonadales bacterium
ATCTTCTAAAGTATTTATTGTGAGTCTGATTCTAATAAAAAAGGTGCCATAAAAGCACCTTTTTAATCACGATAGCCACTGATTGGGCTCTATACTCGTGTCGAGGAGTTTGCCTCGGTCCACCTCAAGCCCTTGAGTGAGAACTCTGCGTAGGACCATATACTCTTTGGGTTGGTTAATACAGTCAGCCGCGAGTAATTTTCCATTACCAAAATAGAAGGCACAAAAGTTACGCCCGCTGTCGATATCGCCACGGATCAAAACCTCGTCAAATCCTTGGGAGAGACCCACAATTTGAAGTTTGACATCGTATTGATCTGACCAAAACCAAGGTAAGGCGTTGTAGGGTTCGCTTTTGTTACAAATTGATTTAGCGACGATAGTGCCTTGATCGTTGGCATTTTGCACAGATTCGAGACGAATAAAACGATCGTAAATCGGATTGAAGTGGAAACTACAGTCGCCAACAGCGTATATGTCAGGGTCATTGGTTTGACCACATTCGTTAACTTTTATGCCGTTCTCAATGGTCAGTTCCGCGGCTTCAGCGAGCTCTGTATTTGGAATTACGCCTACACCTATAATGACCAGGTCTGCATCAATTTGGCTGCCATCAGCCAAAGTAACACCTTTAACGGTAGTCTCTCCATCGATACTCGCAAGCTGTGCATCGCAACGAATATCGACACCTTCTTCACTATGAATGCGTGCATAGAAGTTTGAAATTTGTTCAGACGTTACCCTTTGCAAGATACGTGGCATAGCCTCTAACAGTGTCACCCCTACACCAAGTTTTCTAAGTGAAGCGGCTGTTTCAAGTCCGATATAGCCGCCGCCAACGATCACTGCATGTTTACCTTCACTAATCGAACCTTTGATCGCTTGGACATCAGCCATATCACGTAGGTAAAAAACATTACTTAACTCGCTACCAGGGAACGGAATTTTACGTGCGCGGGCCCCTGTAGCAAGAACTAACTTATCATAGGCTAAGACATCACCATTGCTTAATGTCACAGTTTTGTCTGTGCGTTGAATGCTAGCAACGGCAGTATTCAAGCGTACATTAATATTTTGTTTTTCATAAAAGGCCGCCGGACGAATAAATAGAGATTCTTCTGATTTGACGCCAGATAGAAAATCTTTTGAAAGTGGCGGGCGATGATAGGGTAAAAAGGCCTCATTAGAAATCATGGTGACTTCTCCTTCAAAACCCTGGGTTCGAAGCGCAGCAGCGACTTGTCCGCCAGCGTGACTGCCACCAATAATGATGCATTGATTAGACATAACTAACTCCAGAAAAATGGCGCCCTAGAGGCGCCATGGATTTACATATTAGGATAATTAGGGCCGCCAAGGCCTTCTGGTGTGACCCATACAATGTTTTGGGTCGGATCTTTGATATCGCAGGTTTTACAGTGCACACAGTTCTGACCGTTGATTTGGAAACGTTTATCACCGTTTGCCTCTTCTACAATCTCATACACGCCAGCAGGACAATAGCGCTGGGCAGGTTCATCAAATAGTGGCAGATTGTGCGCTAAAGGTACATTGGCGTCCTTCAGCGTGAGGTGGCAAGGTTGGTCTTCTTCGTGGTTGGTATTCGAGAGGAATACTGAAGAAAGTCGATCAAAGCTGATCTTGCCATCGGGTTTTGGATAATCAATTTTTGGACAGTCGGCTGCTTTTTTAAGCATTGTATGATCAGGTTTTGGATCGCTAAATGTCCAGGGTAATGCACCATTAAAGATGTTTAAGTCAATAAAGGCATAGGCTGATCCAATAAGGTTGCCAAACTTATGCTGTGCCGGGCCAAAGTTACGTTGTGTATGTAGCTCTTTATAGGCCCAGCTTGCATTGAAGGCCGCGTCATAATCAAGTTCAGCGCCGGTTTTTCCTTCAGCAAACCCCTGCATGATGACTTCTGCAGCAACAAGACCTGATTTCATGGCAGTGTGACTGCCTTTGATTTTGGCAAAGTTCAAGGTACCTGCATCACAACCAATCAATAAACCGCCAGGGAAGGACATTTTAGGCAGGGCTTGGATGCCGCCCTTAGCAATGGCACGAGCGCCATAAGAAAGACGCTTGCCGCCTTCAAGGTATTTGGCAATCACTGGATGGTGCTTGTAACGTTGGAATTCTTCAAATGGGCTAACGTGTGGGTTGCTGTAGCAAAGATCGGTAATTAAACCGATAGACACTTGGTTGTCTTCGATATGATACATGAAAGAGCCACCAAGCGAGCCGCTTTCAGCCAAAGGCCAACCAGCAGTGTGAACCACCAAGCCTTGCTCGTGTTTGTCTGCTGGGATTTCCCAAATTTCTTTGATGCCGATACCGTAGTGCTGAGATTCTTTGCCCGCATTGAGGTCGTATTTGTCCATCAATTGTTTGCCTAAATGACCGCGGCAGCCCTCAGCAAAAAGGGTGTATTTGGCGTGCAATTCCATGCCAGGCATATAGCTATCTTTGGGTTGGCCATCTGCGCCAACACCCATGTCGCCTGTTGCAATACCCTTAACGCTGCCATCTTCGTGGTAGAGGATCTCAGCGGCTGCAAAACCAGGGTAAACTTCAACGCCCAAGCCTTCCGCTTGTTCTGCTAACCAACGGCAAAGATTACCCAAGCTAATAATGTAGTTGCCCTCGTTGTGCATGGTTTTAGGGACAAACAAGTTAGGCACTTTGATAGTAGAAGTTGCACTGCGGAAGAGATGGATCTCATCACGTTTAACAGCAGTGTTAAGCGGGGCGCCGAGTTCTTGCCAATTGGGAAACAGTTCATTTAGGGCGCGCGGCTCGAAAACAGCACCAGAAAGAATATGTGCGCCAACTTCAGAACCTTTTTCAACCACACATACAGTGATTTCTTGTTCTTGCTCTGCAGCTAGTTGCATAATGCGACATGCGGCGGAAAGACCTGAAGGGCCTGCACCAACGATGACAACATCAAATTCCATTGATTCGCGTTCCACGATAGTTTCCTCTTTAATTTGTTTTAATTTACAGCCAAATATAATACTAAAAAAATTGCTTATCGCCCATGGTCAATTGTGAACCGAAGTAGGGCATAAGCGACGTTTTGGTATTTATTTGGGTTGCATTCTTAAACCTGCATCCATGCGTATACATTCGCCGTTAATATAATCATTTTCAATGATCGATTTCATCATGTGGGCTATATCTGAGGCCTTGCCTAAGCGTTGCGGGAACAACGGTGTTTTGCTTAGTGATTCGACAACTGGTGGCGGCAACTGTTCAAACATCGGTGTGTGAATAAGACCTGGCGCAACAGTATTAACGCGAATGCCAAAACTTGCTAAATCACGAGCAACTGGCAGGGTTAGGCCAACAATACCGCCTTTGCTAGCACTGTAAGCTGCTTGGCCCATTTGTCCTTCGTAGGCGGCTACCGAGGCCGTATTAATGATAACGCCGCGGCTACCATCTTCATCGACTGGGGTATTTTTAGCCATTTGCTCAGCACAAAGACGCAACACATTAAATGTGCCTGTTAGGTTGATATCGATCGTTTTTTTCCAGAGATCGAGCGGAAATGCACCTTCGCGACCTACCGTTTTGCTGCCAGTGGCAATGCCTGCACAATTGATGCAAATATGTATTGCTCCAAATGCTGCCATGGTTTTTTCAATGCCTGCGCTGACAGACTCTTCGCTGGTTACATCGACCTGACAGTAGATAACGTTATCGCCAAGTTCAGCTGCACAAGCTTCTCCCGCGGTTTGGTTCACATCAAAAATGGCCGCTTTTGCACCATTAGCTACCAAGGTTCGCATAACCTCATTACCCATGCCAGAGGCTGCGCCAGTGACTACGGCGACTTTATCTTTAATTTGCATTGCTGTTCCTTGTTATTTTCCGGTGAATTGGGGTTTTTGTCGATTAAGAAAGGCGTCGACACCTATTTTAAAGTCATTGCTATCGATGCACTGTTTAAAGGCAGCTCGTTCAGCATCCAATTGACTTTGTAAATCGTTATTTAGGGCGCTTTTAGCGAGCGCTTTGAATTGAGCAAAAGCAACACTTGGTCCCTGAGCCATTTTTGCTACGAGTTTATCTGTTTCGGATTTAAGTTCGTCGTCGGCGACAATTTTGGTGATTAACCCGTTTTGTAAAGCTTGTTCTGCGCTCCATGATTCGCCAAGGTACATCATTGCAGCTAAGTTCTTTGCACCAATTTTACGGGTTAAATTCCAGCTGCCGCCACAATCGGGGACTGCCGCAACTTGGTTGTAGGCGAGCACATATTTAGCGCTCTGTGTTGAAATGACGACATCACAAGCCGCGACTATACTGAGACCTGCGCCCGCAGCTGCGCCAGCTACGCTGCCAACTACTGGAACACTTATGTCGTGCATGAGGTTGACGAAGATGTCGAGAGGGTCGAGTAATTGATCTAAAAAGACCTTGGCGTTGTCGTAGTCATTTTTGAAGCCCGCTAAATCGCCGCCTGCAACAAACGCTCGGCCATTGGCTTCAAGGAGGATGACTTTCAGGTTGTCTGAATTCTTCATTGCTAACATAGCGTCGGCTAAGCCATTAGCGGTAGCAACGTCGATAGCATTCAGCACGTCTGGACGGTTCATCGTAATGGTACCGATACCGGTCGTATCATCGATGTTGTAAAGCACGGCTTGGTTCATGCTGAACCCCCTTGTATGTTTGCTATTAATAAAAAAAGGGGGTATCTGGTTAATACTCCCTTTTCTTTAGAAGGTTGTGACAGACGTTATTAGTATTGCGAGGCAGGCAATTTAACAACCATACCATCTAGGTCTGCAGTAATTTGAACCTGACAGCTCAAGCGGCTGTTGTCTTGAGGGTCCATTGCAAACTCGATCATTGATTGTTCAACATCGCCGGCTGCTGGAATTTTGTCGAGATAGTTTTCATCAATATAACAGTGGCAAGTCGCACAACTGCAAGCGCCACCACATTCGGCAAGAATACCGTCGATACCATTATCAACTGCAGCTTGCATAATTGATGTACCTTCAGCGGCTTCGACTTCGAATTGTGAGCCGTCGGCGTTTTGGAAAATAATTTTAGTCACGTTTCTTCCCCATAGATATGTTTATAAAGATTTTAAAAAAGCACAGCAGTTTAACCTGTTTATTTTGGGATATTCAATAAAATTGAGTCGCAATACATATTTTAAAATGGATCTGCAAAGTGAACATTTATCGACGTCTTTTGTTGAAAACTGTCAGATTAGATTTTCGGCATTGGTGACATCTTAAGAGCATGTTATAAAGTTACATTGAGTGAAACCTTTTAGGAGTTAAGTAATGGCAAAAGTACGAATGGGTATGGTCGGTGGTGGCGAAGGTGCATTCATCGGTCAAGTGCATCGCATGGCGGCTGCAATCGATGGTGAAATCGAATTAGTTTGTGGTGCCTTCAGCAGCAACGAAGCGCGTTCTAAACGTTCAGGCGAGGCCCTGCACCTGGATCCATCTCGTGTTTATGGAAGTTATCAAGAAATGATGACTGCCGAGGCTGCACTTCCTGCTGATCAGCGCATGCAGTTTGTTGCCATCGTAACTCCCAATCATATGCATTTTCCTGTTGCTGAAGCGGCCCTAAAAGCCGGTTTTCATGTCCTTTCAGACAAGCCTGCTACCTTTAATTTGGCTGAAGCGCTTGAGCTGCGTGATATCGTGCAACAAACCAATAAGCTTTATGGTCTGACACATACTTATACAGGCTATCCGCTTGTGAAAGAGGCAAAACAACGTTGCGCTGCTGGAGATCTTGGTCAAATTCGTAAGATCGTTGTTGAGTACCCTCAAGGTTGGTTGGCTGCTAAAGAAGAGGCTGGTGATAACAAGCAGGCGGCTTGGCGTTTAGATCCTAAACAGGCGGGTATCAGCAGTTGTATGGGTGATATAGGCGTTCACGCTGCTAATTTAGCTGAATACGTATCTGGACTTAAAATCAGTCAAATGTGCGCTGATTTAACTGCTTTTGTGGATGGTCGTACCCTAGATGACGATGGTTCTATCTTGTTGCGTTTTGATAACGGTGCCAAGGGCGTATTGATGGCCAGCCAAGTCAGTGTTGGCGAAGAAAATGCGATTCGCTTGCGAATATATGGTGAAAATGGTGGGTTGGAATGGAACCAACAAGAGCCAAACACGCTCTGGTTGAAATATAACGATCAACCTACGCAAATGTTACGAACTGGTATGGGCTATCTAGGTGCACTTGCTGCGGCTAATACCCGAACTCCAGCGGGACACCCCGAAGGTTATTTAGAAGCGTTTGCAAACATATATATGGCTTTTGCCGATAAAATTCGCGCCACTGACGAGGGCGTGCCGGCCTCAATTCGTGCAAATGATTGTCCCGGTATCGACGAAGCTGTGCGCGGTATGGCATTTATCGAATTAGCAGTTGCCGCCAGTGCCAGTGATGTTAAATGGCACACGTTAGAAAACCATTAATCTAAGTATTACTAAGGAATAACAATGAAAAAGTTACTATTAACATCTGCCATAGCTTTGCTTGGCTTCAGTAGCATGAGTCATGCGGTGACAGATTGTGCGCTGCGTGACGAGCCTTATTCGGTTAAAACGCCGGTGATTGACTTGCTTTTCAATCCTCAAACAAAAGCCATTGTTGAAGAAGCCATAGGCGAAAACTTTAAACGTTTTCCACCGGGTTTTATTCGCACAGAAACACCAAGCTTTGCCGCCATCATTAATGTTGAAAACTTGTTCGCAATGACCGGTACAGATATGGCGTTGTTGCCCGAAGTTGATCAAAAAATCTCTGCAGTTGCTGTCACAGAAGCAGATAAAGAAGCACGTTGTGCGCGTTACGATTCGGTACCGCCAACCTTAGATTTACCCAAAGGTGGAACCAATATTCTCATCTTCGACAAGATTAACGGCTATGACCACGGTCCTTCAGTCACTGCGGCGAATAGTGCCGTAACATCGTTAGCTGAACAACTCGGTTGGCATGCTGTAATTAGTGGCAACGGTGCTGTGTTCAATCAAGATCAGTTAGCCGATTTTGATCTTGTGGTATGGAACAATAACAGCGGTGATGTGCTTACCCTAAGCCAACGCAAGGCCTTTGAGGACTACATCAATAGCGGTGGTGGTTTCTTAGGTATTCATGGTTCTGGCGGTGACTCTATGTATACCTGGGATTTTTATCGTGACAAGTTAATTGGTGAACAATTTATCGGTCACCCTGGTGGTGACTTGCACTTCCAACATGCCGATATTCAAGTTGAAAAGGCCAATAATAAAGTTGGCGATTTCTTGCTGGCGGGTTGGAATATGAAGGATGAATGGTATTCCTTTAGCTCAAGTGCCCGTAACCATGGTGTTGATGTGGTATTAACCCTTGATGAAAATAGTTACAAGCCTTTGGGCTATCGTGGAGAAAAACTTGCCATGGGCGACGACCATCCGATCGCTTGGAGTCAGTGCGTCGGTGCTGGTCGTTCGTTTTACACTGCAATTGGTCACCGTCCTGAAGTTTACTACGTACCAGAAAATCTTTATTTCTTGAAGCAGGCTATGAAATGGGCAGCCGGTCAAGGCGAGAGAT
>JALRIU010000166.1 GCA_023255355.1 Pseudomonadales bacterium
AAATTCAAGCACCTTATAAATTTATTTAGATCGCTTTAGATTACACCTCCTCTTTGTAATAATATCGATCAAAAATAAGGACTTAATAGAATAAATGTCTAACAACGAAATAACTAAAAACAATCGAATCCATAAATACAAAACTCAATCGATGATGGTGTTCATTGCATTAGGGATTATGTTGTCAGCGTTTTATGGCTATAAGTTTTTAATCAACGAAGCTTCAATTCACAGACCGATTATGGGGCTTTTTGTGGTTGCACTAGCAGGCATCGCTTTATGGCTCTCTAATTATGAGAATGAACAAAAGATTGCCGACAACCTTTACATGCTTTGCAACGTCATCGCTTTCACGTTTATGTATTTTGCTAGTGGCATGTTTAATAGCCCTGTTTTTGCGTTATTACTGATAGGCCCCCTTAATATCCTAGTTGCTACAAACTACAAATATGGACTCTATTTTGCGAGCTTCAACCTAGCTTTACTTTGTGTATCAATTTGCATGGCGATCTACGGCCTTATTCCGGCAGAACTAATAACTGCACCGCCTATCGATATATTATTGGTAAACATTATTGTTGTAATTATAGGATCTGCTGCAGTAATCAACATGTGGTTAGGTATTTCACGTCAACCTATCAAAGAACTTGAAAACATTTTAGCCCAAGAAAGGGCCATCGAAGCCAAGCGAACTCAATTTTTAGACACCCTAGCTGACGAGCTTATTGCACCACTTGCAATGGCTCAAGCTAATTTAAAAACGATTAAAAATAGACATCCTTCAGATGCCACTTACATCGACAATGCTATTAAGGAAAATGAGAAAGTTATAGCGCTGATAGAACAGGCACATGCGAAATTAGATACAAAACCTTAACATCGCTGAGCCTTATTGATTATCTAAGTTTCCTGCGTAAACAACATGCCGCCCCGCGCGCGCAAAGCCAACAAGCGTGATATTTAAATGCCTAGCACGCGTTACTGCAAGACTTGTTGCACCAGACACACACACCAGCATCTCTATACCAACAGTGGCACATTTTTCGACCAGTTCATGACTAGCGCGGCTGGAAAGCATGGCAAAACCATCCAACACGCCTTGCCTTGCACGCCAACCGATCAACTTATCGAGCGCGTTATGCCTGCCCACATCTAAACATAGATGCCGCAATTCACCTGCAGTATTTATCCAACTCGCTTGATGCATCGTGCCACTGCGCAACATGGCAGCATCAACGTTATTGAATGCCACTTGAGCCTGCTGAATGATGGCGTGATTGAATCGCTGCTGAGGGGTCATTACCCGATCGCAGGTTTGTATTGCATCAAGTGAATCGATACCACAAAGCCCACAACCTGTTCGGCCCGCCATATGTCGACGACGTTCAGCCAATTGCTGCTGACGCTGAGTAGCAATTTCTAACGCAAGCACAATACCCTGCTCACGCTGCTCTTGCTCAATACCATAGATTTCGTTTGCAGAATCGACAATACCCTCACTCAGACAAAACCCCACAGCAAAATCCTCTAATTGCTGAGGAGTTGCCATCATTACGGCTTGAGTAATACCATTGATTTCAATAGCAATAGGAAATTCACAGGATAGGTAATCTTCTCGCTGACTCACTTCTCCGTGCTCAAATACTTGCACGGAGAAGAGTTTATCAAGCGAATCAGACATTAGTTTGCCTGAAAGGCAAGCTGGCGTGCAGTGGGTTCGGCCTGAGGTTTGATTTCGACCGCTGTCACTTTATATTCAGGACAGTTTGTTGCCCAATCTGAGTTATCAGTGGTAATCATATTGGCGCCAGAGAATGGATGGTGGAAGGTCGTATACACGACACCAGGCTGCATCCTCTCAGAAATCATAGCTCGCAATGTGGTTTCACCCATGCGACTTTGAATCAACACACGATCACCATCAATAATGCCACGATCTTCTGCATCATGGGCATGAATTTCTAGAATATCCTCAGCATGCCAAACGTTATTATGCGTGCGACGCGTCTGTGCTCCCACATTGTATTGCGACAAAATACGGCCCGTCGTCAACAACAATGGGAATCGTTTAGTTACCTTTTCTGTGGTAGGCACAAATTCGGTAGTAATAAACAAACCTTTGCCACGCACAAACTCACGCTCATGCATAATTGGCGTACCTTCCGGCGCATCATCATTACATGGCCACTGGATCGAACCTTGCTCGAGACGATCGTATGTCACATTAGTAAAGGTCGGCGTCAAACTCGCAATTTCAGCCATAATTTCGCTTGGATGGCTGTAACTCATGGGGTATCCCAAGGCATTTGCGAACGCCACGGTAACTTCCCAGTCAGCCATACCTGCAAGCGGCTCAATGACCTGACGGACACGTGAGATTCTGCGCTCAGCGTTAGTGAAAGTACCATCTTTCTCGAGGAAAGATGAACCTGGTAGAACAACATGAGCAAAGCGCGACGTTTCATTCATGAAGATGTCTTGAATAATGACACACTCCATAGCACTTAAGGCTGCCTCAACATGCGTAGTATTTGGATCAGATTGAGCAATGTCCTCGCCCTGACAATACAAGGCTTTATAATTGCCGGATAGGGCCTGATCAAACATGTTTGGAATTCTGAAGCCAGGTTTATTATCGAGCTGAACACCCCAAGCTTTTTCAAAGGTTGAACGCACACTATCATCAGTAACCGAGCGGTAACCTGGGAACTCATGTGGGAATGACCCCATATCACAAGAACCCTGTACATTGTTCTGACCCCGCAATGGGTTAACACCGACACCACGACGACCAACATTACCAGTCAACATAGCAAGGTTAGCAATACCGATAACCATGGTAGAGCCCTGACTATGCTCAGTGACGCCTAAGCCATAATAAATAGCAGCACGCGGTGAGCTAGCATAAAGTCTAGCAGTGTCGCGAATTGTTTGAGCATCAACACCCATGATAGGCGCCATCGCTTCCGGAGAATTTTTCTCTTCACGAATAAAGGCCAACCATTGTTCAAAACTCTCGGTATCACATCGTTCAGCAACATAGTTAGCATCGTACAAATTTTCTGCGACGATGGTATGAGCAACGGCGTTGATAAACGCTACATTGGTACCAGGCAATAATGGCACATGGTGCTGCGCCTTAATGTGAGGGCTATCAACTAAATCAGTGCGACGAGGATCGACAACAATAAGCTGTGCACCTTGGCGCAAACGGCGTTTTAAACGCGAACCAAATACAGGGTGAGCGTCAGTTGGGTTAGCACCAATTACCATGATCACATCGGCATCTTCAACAGAATCGAAATCCTGAGTACCGGCTGATTCACCAAGAGTCTGCTTTAGGCCATAACCAGTAGGCGAATGACACACTCGAGCACAAGTATCGACATTGTTGTTACCAAAGGCAGTGCGGACCAATTTCTGTACCAAGAAGGTCTCTTCGTTAGTGCAGCGCGACGAGGTGATCGCCCCTACGCTCTTAACACCATACTTGGCCTGAATACCCTTAATTTTAGCCGCAGCAAATTCAAATGCCTCGACCCAAGAAACTTCACGGAAAGGCTGATCAATACTATCGCGAACCAATGGTTTAGTAACACGATCTGGATGGGTTGCATAGCCAAAGGCAAAACGACCTTTAACACACGAATGACCACGGTTGGCTGGCCCCGCTTTTTGCGGAAGCATGTTAACCACTTTATCACCCTGCATGTAGACATCAAACGTACAACCAACACCACAATAGGCACAGGTGGTTGTCGCCACACGCTCACCAGGCATAGCATCTACGACAGACTTCTCCACCAACGTCGCCGTTGGACAAGCCTGTACACAGGCACCACAGGAGACACATTCAGAATCGATGAAATCTTGATTTTGTGATGGACTAATCTGACTATCAAAACCACGCCCTTGCACAGTAAGAGCGAACGTTCCCTGTACTTCGCTACATGCGCGTACGCACCGCGAACAAACAATACATTTGCTGGCATCGAACTGGAAGTAAGGGTTTGATGTATCGATAGGCTTATCTGGGTGTTTAGCCCCGTCATAACCATAACGTACATCTCTTAAACCCACCATTCCTGCAACGTCTTGTAACTCGCAATCACCATTACTAGCACACGTTAAACAATCTAGCGGGTGATCAGAAATATAAAGTTCTAGTACATTTTTACGTAGCGTTTGTACCTTATTGGTTTGGGTATTAATTACCATACCTGGCTCAACAGGCGTAGTACACGACGCTGGATAGCCACGGCGTCCCTCGAT
>JALRIU010000203.1 GCA_023255355.1 Pseudomonadales bacterium
GGCTACGAACCACAGGGCGCCGTAGAAATTCAACAGGTATTCGTAAAGTTGTCTGCAAGTCGTGATGCCAGTTGGTTTGAAGAGTTTTTTGCAAGTCACCCTCCTTCAAAAGATCGGGTTGCTGCCAACCAAAAGACAGCCGCTAAATACCCGAAAGGGATGCGCAATAAAGCTGCTTTCGATAACGCGATGCAGCAGCTGCGCAAGGATGAAAAAGCCTATGAAGCTATGCAAAAGGGTGAAGAATCTCTTTCTAAAAAACAGTATGACGAAACGATCAAATTTGCAGATCAAGCGATCGCTATTCAGCCTAAAGAGGGGCTTTTCTGGCAGCTAAAAGGTCAGGCACAGCAAGAGCTTGGTCAACAAAAAGAAGCGGCAGCATCCTATGCTAAAACTGTGCAATATAATCCCCAACTTTTTTCAGGCCACCTCTATCTAGGTATGGTTAATAAGACATTGGGTAATGCCAAGCAGGCCGAAGAAAATTTATTAGCGAGTCGACGTTTGTTGCCAACCGGGATGAGTAGTTTCCACCTAGGTGAACTTGCTCAGCAACGCGGTGATAAATCGGCAGCTCGAACCTACTACAGTGAAGCCGCTCGTGGTGATGGCGCTCTAGCAAAAAGTGCCCAAGAACGTTTACAACAACTTTAATAAGGATCATTCATGGCAGTCGTACTGGTTGACGGTTCATCATATCTTTTTCGCGCGTTTCACGCCCTACCTCCGCTAAATAACAGCAAGGGGCAACCCACCGGTGCGGTAAAAGGCGTCATCAACATGCTGCTATCGCTGCAAAAGAACTACCCAGACAGCAAAATCGTGGTGGTATTTGATGCCAAAGGCAAAACCTTTCGTAACGATATGTATAGCGAGTACAAGGCGAATCGCCCGCCGATGCCAGATGATTTAAGAGTGCAGATTCAGCCTATTCACGACATTGTCGACGCGATGGGATTGCCACGGCTTGTGATTGAGGGTGTCGAGGCTGATGATGTGATCGGCACCTTGGCGCAACAGGCCACCGAACAGGGTATCGAAACGGTTATTTCCACTGGTGACAAAGATATGGCGCAACTGGTGAGCGACCATGTGACACTCATCAATACCATGACCAATACCGTGATGGACCGAGCGGGGGTGATAGAAAAATTTGGTATCCCCCCAGAGCGAATTATCGATTACTTGGCATTAATGGGCGACAAAGTTGACAATATTCCAGGGGTTGAAAAGTGTGGGCCAAAAACCGCGGTTAAGTGGTTATTAGAATACGAGTCGCTGCAAGGCGTTATTGAAAACGCGGAAAATGTCGGCGGGAAAATTGGTGAAAATCTCCGTGCTGCCCTAGAACAATTGCCGCTTTCATATGATCTTGCCACCATCAAAACCGATGTCGACCTTCCGTTTAATTTAGACAGCATCGTTGTTAATGAACCCGATAGCGAAAAGTTATTAGCTTTGTTTGGCGAATTAGAGTTTAAATCATGGGTCACACAATTGGGTGCTAGCCAACCGGCAAGCCAAACTAATGGCCAATCTCAAGTTGACATGTTTGGCGGTGCTGAAGAAGCACCTGTAATAGCCCCTGCAGTAGCCCCAGAGCACATAGATTATCAATGTATTTTAGAGCAATCGCAGTTTGATCAATGGTTAAAAAAATTACAATCAGCTGAACTCTTTGCCTTTGATACAGAAACGACTGGCCTTGAATACATGCACGCAAAAATTGTTGGTGTGTCGTTTGCGGTCACTGCTGGGGAGGCCGCCTATGTGCCTTTACAGCACGACTATCTTGGGGCGCCACAGCAACTAGCGTTTGACGATGTCATGGCTGCCTTGAAACCCCTGCTTGAAGATGCAAGCAAAGCTAAGGTCGGACAAAATTTAAAATACGATAAACATATATTGCAAAATCACGGCATCATTCTCCGCGGTATTAGCCACGATACTATGCTGCAATCCTACGTATTGGATTCAACCGCTGGTCGCCATGATATGGATAGCCTTGCCGAACGTATGTTGGGTGTGAATACGGTGCACTTCGAGGATATAGCGGGCAAGGGCTCAAAACAGCTGACGTTTAATCAAATCAACCTAGAAGAAGCCGCTAAATACGCCGCAGAAGACGCCGATATCACCCTGCGTTTGCATCAGCATATGTGGCCTCAATTACAGTCCAGCCCAGGCTTATTAGAAGTTTATCAAAAGATTGAAATGCCGCTCGTAAACGTGATTCAACATATTGAGCGCAATGGCACCCTCATTGATCGCAATATGTTGGCGCAACAAAGTATGGTCATAAGTCAGCGGCTAGAAGAATTGACCACAGAGGCCTATCAATTGGCAGGCAAGGAATTTAATTTAAGTTCCACCAAACAATTGGGACAAATTCTTTTCGAAGAGCTAAATCTGCCAGTCATTAAAAAAACCCCAAAAGGTGCACCTTCAACGGCCGAAGAGGTGCTTGTTGAATTAGCGGAAGATTACGATCTGCCAAGGGTCTTGATGGAGTTTCGTGGCTTGAGCAAACTTAAGTCTACCTATACAGATAAACTAGGCGATATGGTTAACCTAGATACCGGTCGATTACATACATCCTACAATCAAGCGGTCGCCGCAACAGGAAGGCTATCAAGTACTGAGCCTAACTTACAAAATATACCAATTCGCACCGCCGAAGGTCGTAAAATTCGTCAAGCCTTTATCGCCGCACCAGGGTACAAAATAATTGCCGCTGATTACTCACAGATTGAATTGCGTATCATGGCGCACCTATCTAAAGATGAAGGTTTACTGCGCGCCTTTGCTAAAGGTGAAGATATTCACAAAGCTGCCGCCGCAGAAGTCTATGGTGTCACCATAGAAGAGGTAACATCAGATATGCGTCGCAGCGCCAAGGCCGTTAACTTTGGTCTTATCTATGGCATGTCGGCATTTGGATTAGCCAAGCAATTACACATAGGCCGCAGCGAAGCGCAAGAATTTATCGACCGCTATTTCACCACCTACCCAGGGGTGAAGCGTTATATGGATGTCACTCGCAGCGAGGCATCTGAAAAAGGTTATGTAGAAACCCTGCGTGGACGGCGCCTTAATCTTCCTGAAATTAATTCGTCAAACGGAATGCGTCGACAAGCAGCAGAAAGAACCGCGATCAATGCACCAATGCAAGGTACCGCCGCGGACATCATCAAACTAGCCATGCTCGCCGTAGAACAATGGCTTAATAGTAGTCATGTTGATGCTCGTATGATTATGCAAGTCCACGATGAACTTGTGTTTGAAGTTGCAGAAGACCAAGTAGAGCACGTAAAAGCCAAAGTGATTGAATTGATGGCAGGGGCGGAGAGTTTGAGTGTGCCGCTGGTGGTTGAGGCGGATGTTGGATTGAATTGGGACCAAGCGCACTAGATCGCTTTAAAAGCTATTGCGATTAGTTGGCGGTCGTTAAATTTGATTTCAAAGTCCTCATTTATGACTTATAAACTGCGGCTTCTCAATAAAATTTGCCTACGCCAACCTGCTCTCATAACGCTTTTAACTTGATGATTGCGATTGGTTGGCGGTCGTTAAATTTGATTTCAAAGTCATCATTTATGACTTATAAACTTTCGCCAACCTGCTTTCATAACGCTTTCCATGAATGTGGGAGGCCGCTTTAGCGGGCGATAAAATGATCAAGAAAATAAGACAAATTTAGAGCAAAAAAAACCCGACAAGTTGTGCCGGGTATAGATAAAACATCTTCAATATACAGGGAGATAAAACTAAAGTCTCGCAGACTTATTACATAGACCCTGTCAAAATTGTTAAGTTCAAAAATAATTAAAAAATTTTAAATATTTTCTTCGTGGGGTAATAACCAGCTATTCAATTTGCTTCTTAATTGGTCTAAACCTGTCTGTTTGAGAGAAGAAAACAACTGCACACTCACATTATCACCATCAGCAGCAATGGTTTTCTTAACCATCAACAAGGTATTCGATGCAGGTCCTTTCTTCAATTTGTCTGATTTAGTAAGCAACACATGTACCTTCATACCTGACTTTCGACACCAATCAAGCATCATCGTGTCAAAGTCTTGTAAGGGGTGTCGACAATCCATGAGTAACACTAATCCTTTTAAAGAGTCTCTTTTTTGGAGATATTCCTCTAAGTGTTTTTGCCATTTGAGTTTGACTGCTAGAGGCACCTTGGCAAAGCCATAGCCAGGAAGGTCCACAAGACGGGTATGTTCATTGCCAAGTGTAAAAAAGTTAATTAACTGTGTTCGTCCTGGTGTTTTACTAGTTCGTGCAAGTTTTTTAGACTGGGTTAAGCAGTTTATCGAAGAAGATTTTCCAGCGTTTGATCTGCCTGCAAAAGCAACTTCAACGCCACTATCTGCAGGACATTGCGCCAATGTTGGCGCACTCATCATAAATGTAGCTGCCTGAAAATTAATTTTGACGGGTTTTTCATCCATGTCGCTGGTATTCATACTAAGTTTCACTATTATCTTGGTTTCACCGCGCATCATTTATGTATATAATGCGCGTCTTATTTTCTAAAGTGCATCTTACCACGAGATGCAGTTATATAACCGGGGGTTATTATGTTTAAGAAAGTTATTTTGGTTGCTGCTGCTACCTTGATTAGTTCTGCTGCTATTGCTGACGCTGCGATGGATAAATTTGCTAAATCATGTAACGTTTGCCACGCAACTGGTGCTGCCGGAGCCCCAAAAGTTGGTGCGCCAGAGTGGGCTGACCGTTTGGCTGCTGCAGGTGGTATGGACGGTCTTTTGAAAAGTGTTCAAAACGGTAAAAATGCTATGCCTCCAAAAGGTTTATGCTATGACTGTACTGATGATGAATATAAAGCAATGATCAATCATTTGATCTCTGGTAAATAAGTTAGATTGGAAAGATCATGAAATTTCTTGTTAAAACTCTTTTTGTACTACTCGCAACTATTTCAGTAGCTCATGCTGCTGGAGATGCTGGTGCAGGTAAAGGTAAAGCTGCAAGCTGTGCAGCATGTCACGGTGCTGATGGTAACAGCATGGTTGGTACCTTTCCTAAATTGGCTGGTCAAGGTGCAAAATACTTATTAAAGCAAATGAAAGATATCCGTGATGGTGCACGCTCTGTGCCTGCGATGGCCGGTCAAGTTGACAACATGAGCGACCAAGACCTTGCTGATATCGCTGCGTATTATGCAGGCCTGTCACAGACACCAGGTGCCTCTAAAGACGAAGGTCTTGCACTTGCAGAATCACTCTATCGTGCTGGTAATGCTGATGTAGGTATTACTGCATGTACCGCGTGTCACTCGCCTCGTGGTTTGGGTAATGCTCCTGCTGGTTTCCCTCGCATTGCAGGTCAGCATGCTGAGTATTTAGCGATTCAGCTTAAAGCCTTCCGTGATGGTGCACGTAACAACGATGGCGATAGCAAAATGATGCGCAGTGTTGTAGAACGTTTGCGTGATGACGAAATTCAAGCGCTTTCTAACTATATAGCAGGCCTTCGTTAATTTGTGTCTTTATGTTGCGGCCTTAAGGGCCGCAACTTTTTTTACCCCCTTCCCTGTGTCCTTAGCGTATAATCTGCTACATTAATTTCATATTTTTGCTATACGAACTTAAGGAGTTTTCAATGTTGTCTCGATTAAGCCATCTGGTTATTGCGCTTTTGTTTTTACCTCTCTTTGCTTGCGCAGCTGATAGCGATCAATATCAAGAAGGTGTGCACTATGTAACATTACCTCAGCCTGTACCCACTCAAACCGGTGATAAGGTCGAGGTTGCTGAAGTCTTTTGGTATGGCTGCGGACATTGTTATTCATTTGAACCCCTGATTAATGCATGGAAAAAATCATTGCCAGAAGGTGCTGAATTGGTTCGTAGCCCAGCAATTTGGCGTAATGAAATGAAGATTCATGCGCAAATGTATTATGCGGCTGATGCCCTAGGTATGTTGGATAAATTACATGAGCCGTTATTTAGTGCCATGCATGTTGATCATAAACGCTTGCTTAGCGAAGATGAAATTTTCCCGATTTTTGCTGCGCAAGGTGTTGATCGAGCTCAATTTGACAAAGTATTTAGTTCATTCAAGGTGAGAAGCGACGTCAATAGAGCAGATGCTCGTCAACGCGGTTATAAAATTTCTGGCACCCCTGAGCTAGTGGTGAATGGGAAATATCGTATCTCTAGCCGTATGACCGGTTCACAAGCAGACATGCTGAAAGTTGCAAGCTATCTGGTGGATCGCGAACTCGCAGCTAAATAGTCTTTGCTAGAAAGCTTACTTTTTTTCATTGTTCTACTCACCTCAAGTTTAACGTCTGCTGTTGGGCTTGGGGGCGGTCTTATACTCATTGGCATTTTGCCAAATTTTTTGCCGCCTTTATCTGTTATACCTGCGCATGCCTTCACTCAACTTAGTAGCAATGCCTCAAGAGCGTGGTTGAATCTCGACGTCATTAATTGGCGCTGGTTAGGTCAGTTCACGATCGGTTCATCGATTGCATTGGTTTGTCTTTGGCCATTACTTAACCAAATTTCAGGCGAGCATTTTCCACTTTTTATCGCGCTTTATCTTTTAACCTCGCAGTGGCTACCAGATTTTGATAATCGATTTCGAATGTTAAATAACGTATTTTTGATTGGTTTTGTTCAAACAGGAATGGGCTTTTTCGTTGGAGCGACGGGCCCACTAGCGATGGGATTTTTTAATCGAAGAGGTTTACAACGAGATGCCTTAATCGCTAATACCGCTGCATTTATGGTCATTTCGCACATCACTAAAATAATTGTTTTTAGTCGTTTAAGCAGTGAAGTTTTAGCGGTTTGGCCAAGTGTACTGGCGATGGTTATAGCTGCAATAATAGGATCTTGGCTAGGTATGAAATTTCGACGCAAGATCAATGAGCACCACTTTACAGTGATGCTTAAATGGTTATTAAGCGCCCTAGCATTTCATATCCTAGGGCGCTATTTTGGATTGTATTAAAAGTTAAAGCGTAAGCCTAAAGCATAGCTCGCTTGAGGTGTATTAAAGCCATAAATTTCTTCATAGTCTTCGTCAAGGCCATTTTCAATTCGGCCATAAACACTCAACGTATCAGTCAATTGATGCGAAGCATGAACCGACAATAGGTTATAAGACGACAGGTAAACAGTTTCTGACATTACGCCAAAGAACGTGTCTGTCATTTCGCCATTGTGGTCGAGATTTACCGCAATGTTACTGCGGCCATCATGGCTTAACCAATTCATATAGAGGCTCGCCATTTTTTCTGGTCGACGAATCTCTTGCACCCCGGCTTCTTCAGAGTTCAATTTGGTAAAGCTCGCACCAAGTTGCAGTTGGCTGCTCAGTGCATAATCGAGACTTAATTCGATACCTGAACGATCGCTTTCGTCGCTGACGTTGATGCTTGTTGAAGACCAATCAGTGTAGTCGTAGACGGTTCTGATTTCATGCTGCAATGTCTCATCAAAATAGGTCATGGCAACTTGAATATCGTTAACATCTAAATCTATACCTACTTCCCAGCTTTTAGATTTTTCTGGGATGAGGTCAGGGTTACCTTTGAAAGAATAAGAATAACCATAAAGCTCAGTGAAAGTAGGGTTCTTAATCCCCGTACCCAACGCGCCACGAAGCCGCATCATCTCATGGGTCTGCCAAGAGAATGAGGCGCGGTAGGTGTTGGCATTGCCAAAATCGGTATTATTGTCTCGGCGGGCGCTCAGTAAATAATGGAAATTATCGTTAGCGTTGCCTTTCAACTGCAGCGCGTAGGCAGTGCTGTCCATCGATTCGTCGCCATTTAACCAGGCACTTTGCAAGTTGAAGTCTTGTTCTTCCCGCTCAACTGCAGCAGTAATTTCGGTACTGCTAGCAAGTTTTAAACTTGCTTGTAAGGTATATTGAAGACGCTCAGAACTGGAAATTGTTTCATCGTAGCCAGTCGGCGACCACATCGATTCATCATAATTGTGGTTTTCGCCTTTAGCGTAAGCGATATCTGCATGAAGCTTCATACTGCCATCAGAACTCAATACATCTGCATACAGGCGGCTATAACTTTGTTGAGATTCAGAATGATTATTGGCATCAACCGGCAGGCCATAGGTTTCGGGGTTTATTGGTTGATAGGTGCTGTAGTCCATATCGTAATCAAGTGCATCAAAATCGGTATCTGTATCGATATACAATGTGTTGGCACCCACACTGAATTGCGGGGATAGGCGATAAAACGCAGCGAGTTTTGCGCTGTCGTTACTATAGCCATCAGCTTCGTTGCCAAAATTAGATACATTGGTGCCATCGGTTTCGCTACTATTGAGGCTGAGCCGCACATAGCCATCTGCATTACCCAAAGAACCGCTAACAGCGGCATTTTGTAAATTATGGCTGCCACCTTCCACATAACCACTAAGCTGTTGACCTGCCTTGCCGTCTTTGCTGACGATGTAAATCATGCCTGAGAGCGCATCGCTTCCCCAAAGTGCAGATTGTGGCCCTCTGACTACCTCAATGCTGGCTATATCCATGTTCAAAAGATGGGCAAAGTTGAAATCGTCGCCTTGGGCTGGATCATTCGCTTGGACACCGTCGATAAAGACTAAAACGTGGTTTGCTTCGCCACCGCGCATCCTTAACTGTACCTGCGATCCTAAACCGCTTGTTTGGTTGACTGCAAGACCTGGCACACTTCTTAAAATATCGGCCAACGAAATGTTCGGACGTAATGCAAGTTGTTGTTCGTCAATGATGGTTACGCTTGAGCCACTCTCTGAGGCATTGATGCCGTCTCGGGCAGCGCTAACTAAAACATGCTCAATATCATTGGCGTAAGATGTTGAAATCTGTGCAGCAGCGATTGCTGCAATCAACAGTGATTTTTTCATGGAATTCCCCTAATCGGGGAGGGAGACAGCAGTGGTCGATTACCACCGATGAGAGCCCTCCGCTTCATCGTATTACTGAAAGGCTGGTATCGGGCTGGATTTACCGTTGCGGGGGCAGCACAGGATTTGCACCTGTTTCCCAGTTAACTCCTTAATTTATAAGGGGTACCATTTCAGTCGCGCCAATGTAGCGGATGGGTCATATGTAGTCAATTAGATACTGATAATTATGCGATTATTGGACAGAAAACAGCGTTGGTAGCAATCTTGAGGTCGCCTGGAGCTAACTCAACTTCAAGTCCTCGTTTGCCGGCACTAACAAACATCGTTGCTAAGTTCTCCGCATTTGCATCGATAAAAGTGGGTAGCGATTTTTTTTGTCCTACTGGGCTAACCCCGCCAAGCACATAGCCTGTAACCCGCTGTACTTCGTTTTTGTCTGCCATTTCAGCACGCTTACCACCATAGGCGTTGGCTAAGCTTTTTAAACATAGGCTATGTTCAACGGGGAGGATGGCCACCACCAGTTGTTTGTTATCAATCTTTGCTACTAATGTTTTGAAAACCCAGGCAGGATCAACTGCCAATTTTTCTGCAGCTTCAAGGCCATAGGAAGGGTGTTTAGGATCATGCTCGTATTGGTGAGTTTTAAAGGTAATATTATATTTTTTTAATGTATTGATTGCTGGTGTCATAGGCGCTTCCTCAAGTAGCCTAAAAATAGCGAAAATTAAGATAATTGTCTGCTAAATTGTCAAAAATTGTCGGCTACCCATACTATGATCTAGAAACCGATAAGGTTCATGTTAGAATATCGAGACTTCTTTATGGATAACAACAATGTCAGTTAAAGTAGCAATTATTGGCGGAGGCTCTTGGGGGTCGACCGTCGCTTCTATGGTCGCTCGAAATAATCAAGCGGTCATTTGGGCGCGAAATACAGCCACCGTCGCTGAAATTAATGAGCTTCACACGAATACTAAGTATTTAAAAGATGTGAAATTATCACCAAAATTGGTGGCAACCGCTGATCTGAAAGTCGCGGTTCAAGATGCTGATTTATTGATATTAGCGGTTCCTTCGCATGGTTTGAGAGATATTGTTTTAGAAATAAAGAGCTATATCCGTTCGTTCATTCCCGTGGTAAGCCTTACTAAAGGTCTTGAAAAAGGCACTAACAAACGGATGACCGAAATTATCACTGATGTTTTGCCCGGCCATCCTGTCGGCGTGCTGTCCGGTCCAAACCTTGCTTCTGAAATCATGTTAGGTCAGGCGGCTGCGTCAGTACTTGCAATGCATGATCCTGAGGTTGCTAGAGAGCTACAACCCATCTTGTCGACCTCTGTTTTTCGAGTCTATATCAACGATGACTTAATCGGTTGTGAGTTAGGCGGCGTTCTTAAAAATGTCATCGCCATCGCAGTAGGTATCGGAGATGGGATGGGCGCTGGCGACAACACGCGAGCAGCATTAATTACTCGAGGATTATCTGAAGTTACCCGCCTTGGTATCGCATTGGGCGGTAAGGCTGAGACATTTGCGGGTCTTGCCGGCATGGGCGATATGATCGCAACGTGTACCAGCGAGAAAAGTCGAAACCGCACGGTGGGTTTTAAGCTTGGCCAGGGTCAGGATATTAAATCCATAATCGATGAAATGGTGATGGTTGCTGAAGGCGTAAAAAGTGTGGGAGCAGTGCTAGAACTTGCAGAGAGCAATGGTGTTGAGATGCCGATAGCAAAATTTGTGTACAATGTCGTGGTTGAGAATGTCTCAGCAAGGGATGCCTTTAGAAGCATACTGCGAATTGGAGCCGGTGCCGAGTGGGAGCCCGGTTGAGCGGGTAGAGAAAGATGCCAAAAGATCTTAGTTTACAAGAATTTCTACCGTATAGATTAAATAACGCTGCAGAACGTATTAGCGTTGCGTTGTCACGCATCTATATTTCTGAGTTCGATGTGAATATTGCAGAATGGCGTGTTCTTGCAGCATTAAATGAACGTCGAGTTGTCATGGCTAAAGATGTTGTCAACTTTACTCATATGGACAAAGTAAGGGTGTCTCGAGCAGTAAAGCATCTTGAAGAAAAGGGTTTTATACAGCGGCAGACATCTATGAGCGATAGCCGCGCAGCAGAATTGTCACTTACCAAGAAAGGCCGAGAGATTTACAAAGAAATAGTGCCACGTGCGTTGGAGTGGCAACAAGAGCTACTTGAACCTTTGTCTGAAATTGATAAACAAGAGCTCATGAGAATTCTTAACCGTCTAGAAAATAGGGTTGAAGAAATGGCTCGGCGTAAGTCTCGCTAAAAAATAATAAAAATTTTTAAATTTTTTTTGAACTACTTAAAACAACCAATGTCTTAGTTATAAGTCTGCGAGACTTTAGTTTTATCTCCCTGTATATTGAAGATGTTTTATCTATACCCGGCTCAAGTTGCCGGGTTTTTTTTGCCCGTTATTTTATCGTTTTAATCCCTTCTGGCGTGGCAAGTAACAAGACATTAGCCGGGCGCATAGCGAAAAGACCATTGGTGACAACACCAGCGATATTGTTAATCGCTTGTTCAGTGGCAATAGCATCGGGAATGGCAAAATTGTAAACATCGAGGATTATATTGCCGTTGTCAGTCACTACTCCTTCACGATAAACAGGGTCGCCACCCAGTTTGACTAATTCTCGTGCGACATAGCTTCGAGCCATTGGAATGACTTCAACGGGCAAAGGAAATGCGCCAAGCGTTTCAACGTATTTGCTTTGATCAGCGATGCAGATGAATTCTTTAGTCGCTGCAGCAACAATTTTTTCACGCGTTAACGCTGCACCGCCGCCTTTGATGAGATGTAATTGCGGATTAGATTCGTCTGCGCCATCGATATACACATCAAGTGTACCCGCATCATTGAGTTCAATAACCTCAATACCATGACCACGTAATCGCTCTGCCGTT
>JALRIU010000211.1 GCA_023255355.1 Pseudomonadales bacterium
GAATGTCCTGAAAACTTTCGCGGAACCGAAGGCCTCCTATCTCCCAGGCTTGTTCTAAAATCTCGGTGCGTTCGTTTTCAGGTGTTTCAACTAGATTCCGTGGAGGAGCTGTCCACGGATGGCCATGCCGTGATGACAGCATCTGAGCCCTTACATGGTTACGTTCTTTTGTAAATTTTGAATGAAAATCGGGGTGCAGTGGAGCATTTCTAGCTGGAACACTGTAATTGGGGGTACGCTGTAAGACGGTTAGCTGCTGCGCCTCTTCTGCAATCACTGGAATTGCCTGAATTCCGGTTGAGCCTGTGCCAATAATCGCTACCGATTTGTTGCGAAAATCTACGCCATCATGAGGCCATTTACCCGTATGGTATATTTGACCTTCAAATTCTTGCGCGCCATCAAAATCTGGAGTGTTCGTCGAGGACAAGCAGCCTACCGCCGATACCAGATATTTTGCTTCAATACTAAAGCCACTATTGCACTGTATTTGCCAGCATGCCGTGTCTTCATTCCACACAGCTGTTTTGACGCGTTGATCAAGATAAATGTCACGTCGCAAATGCAATTTGTCTGCACAAAAATTCAGATAGGAGAGTATCTCAGCTTGGCCCGGATATCGCTCTGACCATCTCCATTCATTCAGAATTTCGTCGGAAAAATAATAACAATATGTGTGGCTTTCTGAGTCACACCGAGCGCCCGGGTACCGGTTCCAGTACCAAGTCCCCCCAACACCAGCGCCAGCCTCAACAATAGCGGCTTTCAAGTGCAATTTATCCCGCAATAAATGAAGCTGATATAGGCCGGAAAATCCAGCGCCGATGATGAGGGCATCAAGCTGTAATTTCGATCCTTTAGCTACGGGGTGTTGATCAATCGATGTGTTCGCCATTGTCTCTTTAAACATTAGTGTTTCAGAATTTCCTCTAGGAGCTAGCACTGTAACGTGACTATTCTAGTCTGGACAGAGCCAAGGCAGTTGTTGCGTTTGGGTTGAAGTTTTTGAGCTGTTCGGGAGGTGAATTATGAGAGAGATAGTGATTGGCGGCGCCCAAATGGGCGCCATTCAAAAAGCCGATACTAGAGAAGCTGTCGTGGATCGGATGATTGTTTTGCTTGATCAGGCAAAAGAAGCGGGCTGCGATCTGGTCGTATATCCGGAACTAGCTCTTACAACTTTTTTCCCGCGCTGGTTTATTGATAACCAATCAGAGGTTGATTTTTGGTTTGAAAATGAAATGCCTAATGCTGCAACTGCGCCACTTTTTGCAGCAGCGAAGAAAGCTCAGATAGCGATAAGTTTTGGATATGCGGAACGCACTCAAGATGGGCATTACTACAACACTTCTGTGCTCACTGATCGAGATGCGAACATAATTGGCAAGTATAGAAAGGTGCATTTGCCTGGGCATTCGGAATATGATCCCGAGCGCTCATTCCAGCATCTTGAAAAACGCTATTTTGAGCCTGGCAATCTTGGATTTCCAGTGTGGAAAAATTTGAATGCAAGAATGGGGATGTGTATCTGTAACGATCGCCGTTGGCCCGAAGTATATCGTGAAATGGGTTTGCAAGGTGTCGAGCTGGTGATGCTTGGATACAATACTCCGACGGTGAATAGTCAGTTATCTGATGAAGGTATTGAGCAAAGGCTTTACCACTCTGAACTTTCGATGACTGCAGGCGCTTATCAAAATGCGACTTGGGTGGTGGGTATTGCAAAAGCCGGTTTGGAGGACGGACACCCTCTAATGGCAGGATCAATAATCGTAGATCCTAATGGTTATGTTGTTGCGAGAGCTTCCTCTGAGGTCGATGAACTTGTTGTTCATGCTTGTGATATGGATGCTTGTACCTTTGGTAAAACAACAATTTTTGACTTTGGCCGGCATCGTCGTATCGAACATTATCAACGGATAGGCACACAAGCTGGTGTAGTTACAAATGACTGACCAAAAGCATTGCACGCTCAGAATAAGTCGTCTGAGTTTGAGAAGGCGTTGCGTTGGTTTGGGCGTCTGATGACTAGAGAAGGATATTGGAGCGGTCAAAATGGCTGAAAAGATTAACAGACATTCGCGCGGCGTATTTATCATTTCCGTTACACCATTCTCGAAAAACGGAGCGCTTGATTTAGAAAGCGCTGACCGATTGATCGAGTTTTACATCGAATGTGGTGTAACCGGCATGACCATTCTCGGTATAATGGGCGAAGCCCAAAAACTATCAGCGCAAGATGCCATCCAGTTCTCCAAGCATGTTTTGGATCGTGTTGCAGGTCGAATTCCAGTTGTGGTTGGCGTATCTGGCGCTGGTTTGGGGAACCTATCTGACCTGACTAAATCCGTCATGGATGATGGTGCTGCGGGTGTAATGGTAGCTCCCATGCCTGGTCTTGTGCACGAGGTGAAATTAAAAAACTACTTTGGTGAAGTTTGTAAGGCTCTAGGGGATGATGTCCCGATTTGCCTGCAAGACTACCCACAGACAACAGGCGTTAATTTTAGCGTAGAAACAATCCTCGATTTAACTCGCACTTACGCACAAATCGTTATGCTAAAACATGAAGATTGGCCTGGACTAACTAAACTGTCACAGGTTCGCGCTCAAAGTGGCACTGACGATACGCCGAGATTGTCTATTCTAACGGGAAATGCCGCTTTATTTCTTCCTCAAGAACTTCAGCGCGGAGCTGATGGAGCAATGACAGGTTTTGCCTACCCTGAAATGTTAGTGAACGTGGTAAACCGGTATCAAGAAGGTGACTTAGATGCAGCTGAAAACCTCTTTGATGCTTACTTGCCTTTAGTGCGCTACGAACATCAGCTTGGTATCGGCTTAGCTATACGCAAGGAGATACTATTCCGTCGAGGTGTAATTGAAAGTCCTACTGTACGAGCTCCTGGTCCTGCGCTTAGCGATGTCGACCACGCCGAGCTAACGCGTTTAATAGAGCGCCTGAATGTAAGATTGTCTGAACTGCAGTAAAATATTTTCAATATAATTAGGTCTGGAGAAAACGGTGCAGCATGATTTGGTGATAAAGGGCGGTAAAGTTGTCACCGCGTCCGAAATCTTCGTTGCTGATGTTGGCGTTTCGGGTGGTAAGATTGCCACATTGGGTAGCGATTTGTCGGGTGATGAGGTCATTGATGCTACCAATAAACTGGTAATGCCAGGCGGAATCGAAGCGCATTGCCACATCGCTCAGGAGAGCGGCATGGGCCTCATGAGTGCTGATGACTATGAAACTGGATCAATATCAGCGGCGTTTGGTGGAAATTCTTGTTTCGTACCGTTCGCAGCTCAAAAAGTTGGTCAGAGTGTTGCTGAAACGCTTTCTACCTATGACGGCAGGGCTTCAACAAAATCAGTTATCGACTACTCTTATCATCTCATACTTACCGATCCGAATGCAGATGTTCTGGCAGAGCTTCCCGGCGTCTTTGAGAGGGGGATTACCTCTTTCAAAATTTTCATGACTTATGCGACCCGAGTCAGTGATGCGCAAATACTTGATATTATGACCATGGCGCGACGCTACGGGGGCCTTACCATGGTCCACGCTGAAAATCATGACATGCTCACGTGGATGTCCTCTGCTTTAGTGGAGAATGGCTACACCGATCCCAAATTTCACGCTCCATCGCGCCCAGCTATAGCTGAAGAAGAAGCAATCAATCGTGTAATAAGTTTAGCCAAGCTCACAAATGCCCCGTTGATGATTGTTCATGTTTCGACACCGAAGGGCGCCGCCTTGGTTGCTGAAGCGAGATCTGAGGGTGCATACATCTTTGGTGAAACTTGTCCGCATTACCTATTATTGACGCGAAATGATCTAGATCGCTCCGGCAAGGAAGGAGCAAAGTACATTTGTTCGCCGCCACTTCGTGACAAAAATACGCAATCAATTTTGTGGCGTCATGTCGCTGCTGGAACGTTTAGCGTTGTGTCATCGGACCACGCCCCTTACCGGTTCGATGATACGGGTAAGTTTGCCAATGGGCCGGATGTCGATTTCCGCAAAATAGCGAACGGAATGCCAGGTATTGAGATGCGATTGCCAATTCTGTTCTCAGAAGGTGTGATGAAGGGCCGAATTAACCTTAATCAGTTCGTAGCTTTATCATCTACTAATGCGGCTCGATTGTATGGCATGCACCCTTTCAAAGGGACAATGGCCATTGGTGCAGATGCTGACATCGCGATATGGGATCCAAACCTCACGAAGGTGGCTGGTGAGACGCATGATTATGTGAATTATAATCCATTTGAAGGGATGGAGATTACAGGTTGGCCAGTGACTGTTCTTACAAGGGGTCAAAAGATTGTTGAGAACGATAAGCTGATAGCTAATCCAGGTGATGGAGTATTCGTCAAACGGGGTCGTACCGATTTGTCGGGCTTAACCGGAACGCATTTGCCAGAAACTGATCCAATATACAATTTTGGAGCAAATATTTTTACATGAATGGTCCGATAGTAGTAATTAATCCAAATTCGAATGAATTGGTTACCGATGGCATAAGGGATGCGTTGAAGGAATTTAATCTGCCCAAAAGTCCCGCAATTGAGTGTGTGACTTTGAAGGAGGGGCCGTTCGGAATCGAAAGTCAGTTGGATTCTGATAGTGTGATTATCCCGTTAGTTAATTTGGTACAGTCCCGAACGGATGCGGGGGCTTTTGTTATAGCTTGTTATTCAGATCCAGGTCTTCACGCTTGCCGATCAATTACCAAAAAGCCTGTTTTTGGAATTCAAGAAAGTGGAGTGTTGAGCGCACTAGCTCGCGCAGATCGCTTTGGAGTTATCGCAATCTCAGACGCCTCCATACAACGTCATTGGCGAGTTATGGCAAGGATGCAAGTTCTTGATCGGCTGGCCGGTGAATTGCCATTGAATATGAGCGTTGATGAAAGCGCACGGGGCACTAAAACGCTCGAAAAACTTGTGAATGTGGGCGGACTTCTGAAAAAACAGGGCGCTGATGTGCTTGTATTGGGGTGTGCTGGAATGGCAACGCACCGAAAAAAGGTAGAAGAGGCGCTTGGAATACCTGTGATTGATCCAACTCAAGCAGCTGTAGCATTGGCTATGGGAGTTTTGCTCTCAAACGCATAAGCAACTGTACAATCCGTAAGTGTTCATCCGCGATCGTCTTGAGAAAATTGTTATTTTGTTAGTGGACAAGTGATTAATATGGTCTGTTTAAGTTCTATGATTTCTCATGGAAATCCCTAATGATTGATCAGTCAACCATGCTAGCTAGGACGGCTGTGCGTTGTTGAATTTACAATGAAAACTTTGTGATGTGTCTGTGGAAGCTAGTAATTTTATAAATAAAAGAAAAGTGGTGAAATTTGACTAATAAAATTGGGATTGTTTGGGCAAATCAATCCGCATCGTTAAAAAGTATTTTTTTGATGATAGCATCCACTTTCTTTGCTGCGACGATGCATGTTCTTGTAAGGATTAATACCGAAGACTTGCACGCCTTTGAGGTCGCTTTTTTCAGGAGTCTATTCGGGTTTATCGTGATTTTACCGATGATAGTTCGATCACGTTTTAAGTTTCTAAAAACGACTAAGTTACGGTTACACCTTGTCCGTGGTCTCTTAAACACAACTTCAATGCTAATGTTCTTTTCTAGTTTAGGATTGATTACGTTAGCTCGCGTTAATTCGCTAAGTTTCACAGCCCCAATCTTTTTGGCGATATTAAGCGTGATCTTCTTGGGTGAGCGCTTCCGGATCTATCGTTGGATGGCAATTGTCATGGGTTTCATAGGAATGCTCATCATTCTTCGCCCAGGTTTGTTGGAAATTGACACTGGTTCGATATTGGTACTTGCGTCAGCTTTTTTTTGGGCTGGATCAATGCTATTTATTAAAATCTTATCAAAAACTGACGATAGCTTGACCATAGTTTCTTGGATGGGCGTCACCACGATTATTTTATCGTTCATTCCAGCTATTTTGGTTTGGAAAACCCCAGATTTTAATCAACTTGTTTGGTTAGTCGTTATTGGATGCTTGGGATCTGCCACTCAGCTCACCCTTAGCCAGGCATTCAAGGAGGGGGACCCAACCTTATTGATGCCTTTTGACTATGTTAAGTTAATTTGGGGAATTGTATTCGGGTTTTGGCTCTTTGGCGAAGTCCCAGATGTTTTCACTTGGATCGGTGGAACTATAATTTTTGTCTCAGGAGTGCTCATTGCTATGAGAGAAAAGAAAAGTAACGCGAAGCCCGCACGTGCATCGACCTCAGTGGTTTAATAGTATCCGATGAAGCGCAACTACAGTACGAAATATCTGGCCAGCGAACTGAAATGTGCTGCGC
>JALRIU010000247.1 GCA_023255355.1 Pseudomonadales bacterium
TTCAGTAAGTGGATGGGACAGTGTCCTGATTGTAGTGCATGGAATACTATTGTAGAGCTTAAGCTTGGTCCGGCCAAGCGTAAATCTGCAGGGGGGAGTCGTCGATCTGGTTATGCCGGTGCCAATAGCGAAGTGACGATGCTTGCGAATGTTGCTATGCAAGAACAGCCCCGTATTTCAACCGGAATAGGTGAGTTGGATCGTGTCTTAGGGGGCGGTCTTGTACCAGGGTCTGTCATCCTCATTGGTGGGCATCCAGGAGCGGGTAAAAGTACGCTTTTATTGCAAACTCTATGTGAGCTATCACAACGCATGGCTGCACTATATGTTACTGGCGAGGAGTCTTTGCAGCAGGTTGCTATGCGAGCCCAGCGATTAAAGCTTCCCACTGATAAACTTCAAATGCTTTCTGAAACTGATGTCGAAGCGATTGGCGCTGTGACTGAGCGGCTTAAGCCAACGTTGTTAGTTGTAGATTCTATCCAGGTAATGCACATGGCTGAGGTTGCTTCTGCTCCAGGCAGCGTGTCACAAGTTCGAGAGTGTGCGGCCTATTTAACTCGCTATGCTAAACAAACCGGCACGGTGCTTTTTCTAGTAGGGCATGTAACTAAAGATGGCTCACTGGCGGGGCCAAAGGTTTTAGAGCATATGATTGACTGTTCGATTCTGCTCGAGGGTGGGGACGACAGCCGCTTTAGAACCCTCCGTGGCCAAAAAAATCGTTTTGGTGCCGTCAATGAATTGGGTGTTTTTGCCATGACAGAGCAGGGCTTGAAGGAGGTAAAAAATCCATCAGCTATTTTCTTGTCCCGCGACGAAGAAATTAGTTCTGGAAGCCTAGTAACGGTAGTGTGGGAGGGCACGCGACCACTGTTGGTAGAAATACAGGCCTTGGTTGATGATTCTCCCTTTGGCAATCCCCGGCGGGTATCTGTGGGTTTAGATCATAATCGACTTGCGATGTTGTTGGCTGTATTACATCGCCATGGGGGATTAATGGTCGGTGATCAGGATGTTTTTGTGAACGTTGTAGGGGGGGTTAAGGTAGTCGAAACCAGCGCTGACCTATCGACATTGTTATCCATAGTATCAAGTTTTAAAGATCGCGCCCTACCAAAGGATATGGTTGTGTTTGGTGAAGTTGGCTTGTCTGGTGAGATTCGTCCAGTGCCTAGTGGTCAGGAACGTTTATTTGAGGCTGCCAAGCATGGTTTTAAAAAGGCCATTGTGCCTGCGGCTAATGTTCCTAAAAATGGCGTCAAAGGCATGCAAATCATCGCTGTAAAAAGACTCTCAGAAGCGTTGCAAAATATTTAAAATAATCGTTTGTTGGTAGCCTAAACTAAGCTATATTGCGCAAAATTTAACCGTGGAGGTTGGGCGTGGAAAACAAACTAATTGTTGGCAGTGAAGAGTGGTGTTCACTGCCTGAAATCGGCTTGCCGATGATCAAAGCCCGTGTTGATTCTGGTGCAAAAACGTCAGCTCTCCATGCCTTTAATATACGAACTTTTATGCGTAGCGGTGATCAATGGGTGTCTTTTGAGATCCATCCTATCCAGCGTGATGATCGAACGGTGGTACGTTGTGAGGCGCGTGTCGTTGACCGGCGGACCATCAAATCATCCAGCGGTGAAACAGAGAGTCGTTTTGTTATTAAAACGACCATTCAGTTTTACAACGGTTCCTGGGATATCGAATTAACCCTTACCAATCGCGATAGTATGGGCTATCGAATGTTGCTTGGACGCGAGGCGATGGCAGGACGAATGCTAGTCGATCCTTCATTGAGCTTTTGTCTTGGAGAGCATTCGGTGACTGAGATACGTAGGATTTATGGTGTTGAAGAGCATGCGCCACGCAATCTTAAAATTGCTGTGCTGGCAAGCAATCCAGACCTATACAGTAACCGTCGTTTGATGGAAGCTGGTGAGGCTCGTGGTCATGAAATGGTATTTCTTAATATTAAGCAGTGTTATATGAAGCTTGATGCAGATACCCCCGAAGTTCATTATCGTGGCGGTACCATAATTAATGATCTTGATGCAGTGATACCTCGTATTCGTCCAAGTGTGACGTTTTATGGTTGCGCCCTGACGCGACATTTTGAAAGCTTGGGCGTTTATGTACAAAACCGTTCAGAGGCTATTTCAGGCTCAAGAGATAAATTGTTTTCGCTACAGTTATTACAAAAATCTGGCTTGGATATCCCCACTACGGGTTTTGCTAACTCTCCCAATGACACCCAGGATTTGATTAATATGGTTGGCGGTGCGCCGTTGATCGTTAAATTACTTGAGGGCACCCAGGGTCGCGGTGTGGTTTTAGCTGAGACTGACAAGGCTGCTGAATCAGTAATTAATGCAATTAAATCGTTGCGAGCCAATTTGTTAGTGCAAGAGTTCGTCAAGGAAGCCGACGGCAAAGACCTCAGATTGTTCGTTATTGATGGAAAGGTGGTGACCTCAATGATGCGTACCGCTGCGCCAGGAGAGTTTCGAGCCAATATTCACCAAGGCGGATCAGCTTCACTCGTGAAAATTACAGCCGCTGAACGGCGTTTGGCAGTAAAAGCGGCTAAGACGCTTGGTCTAGAAGTGGCGGGTGTAGATATCATTCGCTCTAAGAAAGGGCCTTTATTATTAGAGGTAAATTCGTCACCAGGCCTTGAAGGGATTGAAGCCGCGACGGGTAAAGACGTTGCTGGTGCAATGATTTTAGCCATTGAGAAACACATTGGTAAAAAGCGGAGATAATCTTCGTTCATTACTGTGATATGGCATTGTTTTTCTTCGCTTTAAGGGTATGATAATTCAGTCCGTTAACATCATTTAATGTCTTAGGATCTTAATGCCAGTATCCATCCAACAGTTGCGAAATATTATTCAAAGCGCCGCTGAAAAGCAGACTCAACAAGAAAAGGCTCAGCATTTGGTTAATGCCATCTGTGAGGTCTTACATGTGCCTGTTTCTTCGCTGTATGTGGTTACTGGTGAGCATTTATTGATGGTCGCTACACAGGGTTTAAGTGAATCAGGCATTGGCTCTGCTACGCTTCCTATAGGTACGGGGTTAGTTGGCACGATTGCTAAAACAGGTAATACCCTTAATTTAGCCAATGGACCGAGTCATCCAGCCTTTCATCGAGTCGATGCATTGCACGAAGATGGCTTCGTCGGGTTTTTGGGAGCCCCAATTATTCATCTTGGTCAAACGGTTGGCGTTTTGGTTGTTCAAACCAATGAGCGCCGGGCCTTTACTGATGATGAAGAATCGTTTGTTATTACTATCGCCTCTCAATTAGCGGTAGATTTTGAAGTATCCGACTTTGTTCAAACTCAAACCCTCCATAATTTTATTCTTAAAGGCAAGGCAGCTTCGCCGGGTATTGGTATAGGTCAGGTGGTGTCCGTTTCTGTGGCGGAGTATTACGATGATATTGATGCAAACCCGGTATATGACCCAAAGAATGAGCGCCATGTTTTTGAGCAGGCTTTAACCCGCGCCAAACAGGATGTCGATGAGAGTTTTGGCCGCTTGGGGGGTGACTTAAGTTTCGATTCATTGGCCGATGCATATGTCGCTATGTTGTCTGACCCCGCATTTTTGGATTCAGTTCATAATGTCATTGATCAGGGGCACTGTGCTGAGTATTCCGTCCAGCAAGCAGCAGAACAGGTTATCGAGGCGTTGCAAGCCATAGATGATCCGTACCTTAAAGCTAGGGCCGAGGATGTTTACCATGTCTCTAGTAAAATTATTGCGTTTTGTCAGTCTGAACACACCCATCAAAATGTTCTTAAGGACCCCGTTATTCTTGTAGGCCACAATGTCGCAGCGACTGATATTGCCAGTTATGCTCAGGGACAAATTGTTGGTGTGGTTTCGAGAACAGGGTCGAGTTTGTCGCATACCGCGATTGTTGCCAAAGCACTCGGCATACCTTGTGTCATGGGGGTCGACAACTTAGCAGCCATCGACGAGGGTGAAAAGATTGTCATTGATGGTCATGTCGGTCGTGTTATTGTCCATCCTACTGACACATTAGTTGCGGAATACCGTTTACTCATTGAGCGCGAGGCTCGTGAATACGCCGAACTTGAAGAGCTCAAAGACTTGATGGGTATTACCCTCGATGGTCAGCGTATTTCGCTTATGGTCAATACTGGTTTGTTATCTGAAATAAGCCCGGGGCTGCAGCGTGGCGCTGAAGGCGTTGGTCTATACCGTTCCGAAATCCCTTTTTTGGTGGCCGAATCTTTTCCAACTGAATCTGAACAAGAAGCCATCTATCGGCATGTTATTGAGTGCTATCAAGGCAAGCCTGTTTATATGCGTACGCTGGATATCGGTGGTGATAAGCCGTTACCCTATTTTAGTTTTAACGAAGAGAATCCTTTTTTAGGGTGGCGCGGAATTCGTTTTGCTTTAGATAATCGACCTATTTTACGAACTCAAGTAAGAGCCATGTTAAAAGCTGGTCGAGATGTGCATACCTTGAATATCATGATTCCTATGGTAGGCGAGATTGATCAAATCGATGCATTCAAAGCGTTATTAATACAGTGTCGTGAAGAGCTCCAA
>JALRIU010000093.1 GCA_023255355.1 Pseudomonadales bacterium
AGTTGGTACTACGCGCGCTATACCTGCCCAAATTATGAAGAAGGCATGCTAGATAGCGAGGCAGCAAACTACTGGCTACCCGTGGATCAATATGTAGGTGGCATTGAACACGCCATTTTACACTTGCTATATTCGCGCTTCTTCCACAAATTGATGCGCGACGAAGGATTGGTCGACAGCGATGAGCCATTTAAAAGACTGCTATGCCAAGGTATGGTTCTCAAAGACGGTAGCAAGATGTCTAAGTCAAAGGGTAACACCGTCGATCCTCAAACCCTGATTGAAACTTACGGTGCTGATACTGTTCGTTTATTTACCATGTTTGCAGCTCCACCAGAGCAATCCCTAGAATGGCAAGACTCAGGCGTAGAAGGCGCTAATCGCTTTTTACGCAAACTGTGGAAACAAGTGGCGTCATTACAGGACAAAAACGATGACTCAACCATCGTTATTGATCAATTAAACGCCTCTCAACGCGATCTGTTTAGAAAAACCCATGAGACTATCGCTAAAGTCAGTGATGACTATGGCCGCCGCCAAACGTTTAACACTGCCATTGCCGCCATCATGGAACTACTTAATGAAATTGGCAAACTAGCTAGCAGCGAACACAGCCACGCGGGTGTTGAACGTGAGGCACTCGAAGCTGCGGTATTGTTATTAAGCCCCATTACGCCACATATCAGCCATGTGTTGTGGCATGAACTGGGTCATAGCAACGCTGTCATCGATGTTTCATGGCCAACAGTCAATGATGCAGCATTAGTGCGCGACACTCTCGAACTTGTTGTTCAGGTTAACGGCAAACTGCGTGCGAAAATTCAAGTAAGCGCCGACGCCAACCGTGAGCAGATAGAACAAGTTGCCCTACACGATGAAAACGTGCAACGTTTTACTGAGAATGTTACCGTTAAGAATATTATTGTTGTACCAGGTAAGCTGGTAAATATCGTTGTTGGATAATATTCATGTTTTGTAGCAACTGGATTCGCACTGCTCTTGTCCTAATCATTTTCAGCCTAGTTACAGGCTGTGGTGGCTGGCATATGCGCGGCAGTTATCAACACGCTTCAGCAAGCGATACCAGTTTGCATCTAAATGGCGGTAGCCCGGAGTTTCGAGCAGACCTATTACGAGCGGCTAATCTAAGCGGTCTAACGATCAGTGATAATGCAAACACTGCCAATTTAGCGATCAATATTTCTAGCGATCTTCATCGTCGCCGCATTTATACGGTAGGCGTCAATGAACAACCCACAGAGTTTTTGTTAATTTATGCAGTTCAAGCAAGTGCCAAAACTGCGGGTAAATCATTGTTTGATAACGAAGAGATCCGTCGCGAGCGGATAATTAGGTATGATAGTGAAAATCCACTAGCTGGAGATAATGAAGCGCAGTTGGTGATCAATGAATTAAGGCAAGAATTAGCCAACCAAATTTTATTCAGAGCAGTTAACCTTTACCAAAAGGTAAGCCAGTAATGCAACTCCGCCCCGATCAACTGCCAAAACATTTATCGGGGCAGCTTCTTCCTATTTATTGGCTTCACGGTGATGAAACTCTGATTATTCAGGAAAGCCAAGAAGCTATTTTAAAAGCATGTCGACAGCAAGGTATTAGCGAACGCGAAGTCTATACAATCGACAACATAAAACAATTTAATTGGAATGAACTTGATAACGCAAACGCTAGCATGTCACTTTTTGGTGACCGCAAGCTTATAGAATTGCGTTTACCCGGTAACACTCTTGGTGATGCAGGTTCAAAGGCTATTCAAGCATATGCCTCAAATGCTAACCCTGATAATGTATTACTCATCACTTCGAGCAAACTTGAAAAAGCCCAGTTTAATAGCAAATGGTTTAAAGCCGTGCAAGACGTTGGCGCCACTGTTCAAGTTTGGGAAATAAAAACAAGTGATTTACCCGCCTGGATTCACAGCCGAGCTGCAAAGAAGCAACTTCATCTAAGCTCTGACGTATCCACCCTTATAGCTGAGCGAGTACAAGGTAACTTGCTTGCGGCCGCGCAAGAAATCGATAAATTAGTTATGACAGGACATACTGAAATCGATCTTGAAACAGCCGACACCGTCGTTGCAGATAGCGCTCGTTTTTCAGTTTTTGCCATGACAGATACTGCCTTCCTTGGTGAAAGTTCGTGTCTATCGATTCTTGATCATCTAAGAGCCGAGGGAAATGATATCGTTCCCATTAATAGCTGGGTCACGCGTGAGATTCGCACAGGCTTAGAAATTTGCGAGGCCATAGAGCGCGGTCAGAGCTTGGACAGTGCTATGAATTCGTTACGGCTGTGGCAAAGTAAAAAGCCCATTTATCAAGCATTCACTAACCGCGTAAAATTACGCAAGGCAATGCGCCTTTTACAGCAATGCAAAGAAATTGACCACATTTCAAAGGGCATGGCGGAAGGTAATGCCTGGGTTGCCATGTCTCGCCTTCTTCTAAATATTTCTAGATAATAACGATTCAATTAATTGGTAAAGTCTGAGCAAAAAAAAACCACGCATTGCGTGGTTTTTCATGAATGATAATGACTTATTCGTCATCACCCTCAACAACACCATCAACTGGGCGATCCACTAGCTCAACATAAGCCATTGGCGCTTTATCACCAGCGCGGTAACCACATTTCAAAATGCGAACATAACCACCTGGACGACCTTGGTAACGAGGACCAAGCTCAGTGAATAGTTTACCTACAGCAGCGTCATTGCGAAGGCGGTCAAAAGCCAAACGACGATTTGCTACTGAATCTTCCTTAGCCAAAGTAATCAAAGGCTCTGCATGCATACGCAATTCCTTAGCTTTTGGAAGGGTTGTCTTGATCAATTCATGCTCAAACAATGACGCAGACATGTTGCGGAACATTGCTTTACGGTGAGCACTGTTGCGATTTAATTTTCTGCCACTCTTACGATGACGCATAACTCAATTCCCTACAAACTCTTGCTATCACAGCAAGTATAAAATTTTGGAAGCAGCATTATAAATGCTGCCAAATCAATTACAAACGAACGCGATCGTCGTTGCGAAGGCTAGCTGGTGGCCAGTTGTCTAGGCGAAGACCTAGTGACAAACCACGAGATGCCAAAACATCTTTGATCTCTGTTAATGACTTCTTACCTAAGTTAGGAGTCTTTAACAATTCAACTTCAGTACGTTGGACCAAATCGCCGATGTAGTAAATGCTTTCTGCTTTCAAGCAGTTCGCAGAACGTACAGTCAACTCGAGATCGTCAACAGGGCGCAACAAAATTGGATCAACTTCTTCTTCTGCCTGTGCTGGTTCTGCTTGTTTTTCACTTTCTAGATCAACAAACACAGCCAACTGCTGTTGCAGAATGGTTGCACTACGACGAATCGCTTCTTCAGGATCGATTGTGCCATTGGTTTCCAAATCGAGAACTAACTTATCTAAGTCAGTACGGTTTTCAACACGGGCGCTTTCAACCACGTAAGAAACACGGCTTACAGGAGAGAACGAAGCATCCAACTGTAGACGACCTACAGAATGAGTTTCTTCTTCACCTTCATTGCGAACTTCTGCTGGCTGGTAGCCACGGCCACGAGCAACAGTTAATTGCATTGAAAGACTTCCTTTTTCACCCAAGTTTGCAATGACATGCTCAGGATTGACGATCTCTACGTGACCATCAGACTGGATGTCAGCTGCTGTAACTACACCTGAGCCAGATTTTGAAAGTGTTAACGTTGTAGTATCAACGTCATTCAAAATCAGAGCAACACCTTTTAGGTTCATCAAAATTTCGATAACGTCTTCTTGGACGCCCTCGATTGCACTGTACTCATGCATCACGCCGTCAATTGTGACGTCAGTGATAGCAGCACCAGGCATTGATGACAAAAGGATACGACGGAGCGCAGTACCTAGAGTGTGACCAAAGCCACGCTCTAAAGGCTCAAGAACTACTTTTGCACGGGTTGTGCTAACTTCCTCAACATCGATAACACGTGGAGTAAGAAATTCGTTAACTGAACTTTGCATATGTACCACCTTTTGCGTGTGATTAGCTGTCTAATTACTTCGAGTAAAGCTCGATAATCAATGCTTCGTTGATTTCTGAAGGCAAATCGCTACGATCTGGAACACCTTTAAATGTGCCAGTCATTTTGCCTGAATCAACGTCAATCCAGCTGATGTCACCGCGGTTAGCAGATAACTGAAGCGCAGATTGAATACGCAATTGATTTTTGCTTTTCTCACGAACAGCGACTACATCACCAGCTTTAACTTGGTATGAAGCGATATTCACTACGTTGCCATTAACTGTAATTGATTTGTGTGAAACCAATTGACGAGCTTCTGAGCGAGTTGAACCGTAACCCATACGGTAAACAACGTTATCTAAGCGAGACTCCAAAAGTTGCAACAAAAGTTCACCAGTGTTGCCTTTGCGACGAGCCGCTTCTGCATAATAACCACGGAATTGCTTCTCAAGTACACCGTAGATACGACGAACTTTTTGCTTTTCACGTAGCTGAACACCGTAGTCAGACAAACGACCACGACGCGCACCATGCATACCTGGTGCTGTTTCTTCTTTACATTTGCTATCTAAAGAACGAACACCGCTCTTTAAGAACAAATCCGTGCCTTCACGACGTGAAAGCTTACACTTAGGACCAATATATCTTGCCATTTTAGTATCCTGTATCTCTCACTCGTTAATTAAACACGACGTTTTTTAGGTGGGCGACATCCGTTATGTGGAATCGGAGTCACATCGGTAATGTTAGTAATTTTGTAACCAACATTATTAAGGGCACGAACCGCTGATTCACGGCCGGGACCAGGACCTTTAACTAGCACATCCAAATTTTTCAAACCGTAATCGGTCATTGCTGTTTGACCAGCACGCTCAGCAGCAACCTGCGCAGCGAATGGAGTGCTCTTACGCGAGCCGCGGAAACCAGAACCACCAGCAGTTGCCCAGGCTAGAGTATTACCTTGACGATCTGTGATAGTTACGATGGTGTTATTAAAAGACGCATGTATATGCGCAACGCCGTCTGCGACGGACTTTTTCACCTTCTTACGAGGTGCAGCCTTTGGCTTAGCCATAAACCTTCCTACTTCAATATCAACACTACACTTGGTGTAGCTACACTAAATTAGAAAGTAAGACGAATCTTACTTCCGAATGGGTTTGCGTGGACCTTTACGGGTACGCGCGTTTGTTTTGGTACGCTGACCGCGGACAGGAAGTCCTTTACGGTGACGTAGACCACGGTTACAACCAAGATCCAACAAACGCTTAATGTTCATAGAAACTTCACGACGTAAGTCACCTTCAACAACCATTTTAGAAATAGTGTCACGTAACTCGTCGAGTTTCTCTTCGCTCAAATCACCAATTTTGGTAGATTCAGCAATTCCGGTAGAAGCACACAGTTGTTTAGCTGTGGTGCGACCAATACCAAAGATATAAGTTAGCGAAATAACCGCATGCTTATTATCTGGGATGTTTACGCCAGCAATACGGGCCATCTTTTACTCCAATTAAATTCAACAGCGCTTTTATGTTACACGCGGCTCGAAAGGCGCAACATTCTAGCGATAGTTGTTTACAAAATCAACAATTAAAACTGCGGTTATTAACCTTGACGCTGCTTATGACGAGCTTCTTTACAGATAACTCGAACAACACCGTGTCTACGAACAACTTTACAGTTGCGGCAGATTTTCTTAACTGATGCACGTACTTTCATTTTAATAACTCCGAAAACGCCTAATACCGTGGCATTAGGCCTTCTTGCCATAATTTTTTAGGTTAGACTTTTTCATCAATGAATCATATTGATGAGACACAAGATGTGATTGCACCTGAGCCATAAAGTCCATAACAACCACCACTACGATAAGTAGTGAGGTACCGCCCAAATAGAAGGGCACGTTCCATACAACGACCAACGCCTGTGGCAGTAAACATACTAGTGTAATGTATGCTGCTCCAAACACAGTCAATCGAGTTAGCACACCATCAATATATTTTGCGGTTTGCTCGCCCGGGCGAATACCGGGCAAAAATGCACCGGAACGCTTCAAGTTCTCTGAAACTTCTTTAGGGTCAAACATCAACGCCGTGTAGAAGAAACAGAAGAAAACAATCAACACAGTAAACAAAATAATGTTTAAAGGCTGTCCTGGACCTATCGCAAGAGCAAAATCTTGCAACCAATCCATATTTGCATTTGAGTTGCTTACCCATTGCGCGATAGACGCAGGGAACAACAAAATACTGCTCGCAAAAATTGCTGGAATAACACCGGCCATATTAACCTTCATTGGTAGGTGGCTAGTTTGACCACCAAAGGTTTGACGACCTTGCTGACGCTTGGCGTAATTCACAGTAATACGACGCTGACCGCGTTCAATTTTTACAATCAAGTAAATCACGATAATGGCAAGTAACATCACGAATAAAAGAATCGCAATATTTAGCTCACCTTGGCGTGCACTCTCTAATGATTGACCAATGGCAGATGGCAAACCTGCCACAATACCCGCAAAGATTAAGATTGAGATACCGTTACCGATACCACGCTCTGTAATCTGCTCACCCAACCACATCAAAAACACCGCGCCTGTAACAAGTGAAGTTACTGACACAAAATAGAAAGACCAATCCGCAGAAAATGCCAAACCTTGTCCAGCAAGACCAGCAGACATACCAAATGCCTGAATGGTTGCTAACAAAACAGTGGCATAACGCGTATATTGAGTGATCTTACGACGCCCAGCATCACCTTCCTTTTTCAATTGTTGCAACTGCGGTGAAACAGAGGACATCAACTGGAAAATGATCGATGCTGAAATGTAGGGCATTACACCAAGCGCTAGAATCGACATACGCTCAAGTGCACCACCTGAGAACATATTGAATAAGCCCAAGATGGTTCCTTGATTCTGGTTAAACAACGCAGACAATTGATCTGGGTTGATGCCAGGAACTGGAATATGGGTACCTACACGGTAAACAATAATTGCGAGTAATACAAAACGAAGGCGAGCCATAAGCTCGCCTAGTCCGGATTGATTACCGAGTGCTAACTGGCCTGGATTTGCCATGTTATTCCTCTACTGAACCACCGGCAGCTTCAATAGCTGCTTTAGCGCCTTTAGTTACTGCAAGACCTTTGATCTTGACAGCTTTAGTCACTTCGCCTGCCAAGAAAATCTTAGCGCGTTGCATGTTAACATTGATCAAATCTGCTGCTTTCAATGCATCGAGATCGATAACTTCTGCAGTTAATTTGTTCAATTCAGCTGTACGAATCTCAGCGGTTACGCTAGCGATGCGTGAAGTAAAACCAAACTTCGGCAAACGCTTTTGCAAAGGCATTTGACCGCCTTCGAAACCTGGGCGAACACGTCCGCCTGAGCGAGATTTTTGACCTTTGTGGCCACGGCCACCAGTTTTACCCAAACCACTACCGATACCACGACCCACGCGCTTAGGAGCGTGCTTGTGACCTGGTGCAGGGCTCAGCGTATTTAAACGCATTGCATCTGTCATTGACTTAGTCCTCAACCTTTACTAGGTAATTAACCTTGTTAATCATGCCGCGAACTGAAGGAGTATCTTCTACTTCTACAGTTTGATGCATACGACGCAGACCTAAACCGGCGACGCATGCTTTATGCGACTCAATACGACCATTGGTACTTTTAACCAATGTCACTTTGATAGTTTTTGCTTTCGCCATGATCGTCACGCCTTAGTTCAAAATTTCTTCAACGCTCATACCACGTTTAGCAGCAACTGCTTCGGGTGAACGCATATTTTTCAAGCCGTTGAAAGTAGCACGAACAACGTTTACTGGGTTAGTAGAGCCGTAGCACTTAGCCAATACGTTGTGTACGCCTGCAATTTCAAGAACCGCACGCATCGCACCACCAGCAATAACACCGGTACCTTCAGAAGCAGGCTGCATGTACACTTTAGATGCGCCATGGCTCGCTTTAATTGGGTACTGAATTGTGTCGCCTTTCAGATCCACAGTGATCATGTTGCGGCGCGCTTGTTCCATTGCTTTTTGGATAGCAACAGGTACTTCACGAGCCTTACCACGACCGAAACCTACACGACCATTACCGTCACCAACTACTGTCAATGCAGTAAAGCTGAAGATACGACCACCTTTAACAACTTTAGCAACGCGGTTAACTTGAACGAGCTTCTCGATCAAACCTTCGTTTGTGCTTTCGTTGTTGTTGTCTTTCTGTTCTTTAGCCATGTCGTTCCCCTAGAAATCCAATCCGCCTTCACGAGCAGCGTCAGCGAGTGCTTTAACACGACCGTGGAATTTAAAACCACTACGATCGAAAGCTACCTTGCTTACACCAGCCGCTTTAGCACGCTCTGCAACCAATTTACCGATGGCAGAAGCAGCTTCGATGTTACCGCCATTTGCAAGCTTCAATTCTTTATCCAAAGAAGACGCCTGTGCCAATACTTTTGAACCATCTGCCGACAACACCTGTGCATAGATGTGACGTGGAGTGCGATGTACTGACAAACGCTCTACGCCCAATTCGCGCATTCTGGTACGGCTGCGGAGGGCACGACGCAATCTTGCATTGTTTTTTACGCTCATAATCTCTCGCCTTACTTCTTCTTAGCTTCTTTGCGCATGATCTGTTCGCCAGCGTAACGAATACCTTTACCTTTGTAAGGTTCAGGTGCACGGAAGGCACGAATCACAGCCGCAGTTTGGCCTAATAATTGTTTGTCGATGCTCTTAAGCAAAACTTCAGTTTGCGAAGGTGTTTCAACAGAAACGCCTGCAGGTAATTCGAAATCAATAGGATTCGAGTAGCCAACCGACAAATTCAAAACGTTACCTGTAGCTTTGGCACGGTAACCAACGCCGACTAACTCAAGCTTACGCTCAAAGCCAGTGCTCACGCCAATAACCATGTTGTTAACTAGGGCACGTGTGGTTCCAGCTAAAGCGCGTGCTTTTTGTGAACCGTTGCGTGCTTTAAAGGTAACCACGTTATCTTCATTAGATACCTCGACCAAGTCGTGGATATCCATATTCAATGTTCCTTTACCACCCTTAACATTCAGTGTGCTACCAGCCAATTCGACTGAAACACCTGATGGAAGGTTGACAGGACTATTTGCAACTCTAGACATTGTACAAAACTCGTCACTAAAACCGGATTAAAAGACTGTGCAGAGTACTTCGCCACCAACACCAGCGCTACGCGCTGCACGGTCAGTCATGACCCCTTTGCTGGTAGAAACGATAGCTACACCCAAACCACCGCGAATCGATGGCAACTCATTGGCGCCTGCGTATTGACGCAGACCAGGAGTGCTCACGCGGTGCAATTCAGAGATTACAGGAGCACCATTGTGATACTTCAACACAATGCTCAACTCTGACTTGCTATCCACAGTTTCAACTGAGACATCTGAAACATAACCTTCTGCTTTCAAAACGTTAGCTACTGCTACTTTCAATTTTGAAGAAGGCATCTTGACGCTTGCTTTTTCCGCCATTTGCGCATTGCGAATGCGGGTTAGCATATCCGCCAAAGGATCTTGCATACTCATAACTTACTCCTCGACCCTACCAACTTGACTTAACGAGGCCAGGCACGTCACCGCGCATAGCCGCTTCACGCAACTTGATACGGCTTAAGCCGAACTTGCGATATACTGCGTGTGGACGACCAGTTAGTTTACAACGACGTTGTTGACGAACTGGGCTAGAGTCACGTGGAAGCTTTTGCAATGCAACTTGTGCATCCCACTTCTCATCTTCACTAGCGTTCACATCTTTCAGGATCGCTTTCAATTTTTCACGCTTTGCAGCGAATTTCGCTACAGTTTTTTCACGCTTTGCTTCGCGCGCAATCATTGATTGCTTTGCCATAATCTTTACCTTTAGCCTCTATCAATAAGCCAGTTGCTTATTTGAACGGAAAGTTAAATGCTGCCAACAATGCGCGACCTTCTTCATCGGTACGTGCAGTTGTTGTGATCGCAATATCCAAACCACGCAATTTATCAACTTTATCGTAGTCAATCTCTGGGAAAATGATTTGCTCATTTACACCCATCGCATAATTACCACGACCATCGAATGCTTTTGCGCTCATACCGCGGAAGTCGCGAATACGAGGGATTGAAATCGAGATCAAACGCTCCAAGAACTCATACATACGCTCGCGACGTAGAGTTACCTTGCAACCTATTGGCCAACCTTCACGAACTTTGAAGCCCGCGATTGATTTGCGCGCCTTGGTCACAACTGGCTTTTGACCTGAAATCAACTCAAGATCAGCCAACGCGTTTTCCAATGCTTTCTTGTCACCCAACGCTTCACCAACACCCATGTTCAAGGTGATTTTGGTAATACGTGGAACTTCCATTACGTTGCTCAAACCAAGCTCTTCTTTAAGCTTAGGAGCAAGTTCACTGTTGTATAATTTTTTTAAATTCGCCATTTTGGTCACCTAAATCGCTTCGCCAGAAGACTTGAATACGCGAACTTTAGTATCGCCATCAACTTTGAAACCAACACGGTCAGCTTTTCCAGTTGCTGCATTGAAGATAGCAACGTTTGACGCATCAATTGCTGCTTCCTTCTCAACGATACCACCCGCGATACCAGCTTGCGGATTGGGTTTAGTGTGGCGTTTTACCATGTTGATACCAGCAACGATTAACTTACCGTTATCTAATACACGTGTAACTTTGCCACGCTTGCCTTTGTCTTTGCCTGCGATGATTACGACATCATCGTCACGTTTAATCTTAAGCATTACTCTACTCCTGTTCCTGACTACAATACTTCAGGAGCCAAAGAAATAATCTTCATGAACTTTTCTGAACGCAATTCACGAGTCACGGGCCCAAAGATACGGGTGCCGATTGGCGCTAAGTTGTTGTTCAAAAGCACAGCAGCGTTGTCATCGAATTTGATCAATGAACCGTCTTGACGACGAACACCAGATTTGGTGCGCACAACGACAGCATTCATTACTTGACCTTTCTTAACACGGCCACGTGGGTTCGCTTCTTTGATGGTAACTTTAATAATGTCACCAACTCTGGCGTAGCGACGGTGTGAACCGCCCAACACCTTGATACACATAACACGACGAGCGCCAGTGTTATCTGCAACATTCAAGTATGATTGAGTTTGAATCATGTTCTACCCCAGCCTTACACTTCAACAGCACGAGTGTCGACTGACACAAGCGCCCAAGTTTTTGACTTAGACAAAGGACGAGTTTGTTTAACAGTGACGATGTCACCGATGTTGCACTCGTTGTTCTCGTCGTGCGCGTGTACTTTAGAAGAACGTGTTACGAACTTGCCGTAAACCGGGTGCTTCTCACGACGCTCAATCAACACAGTAACGGTTTTGTCCATTTTGTTGCTGACCACTTTACCAGTGACAGTACGAACGACATTTTGTTCTGCCATCTTAGTTACCTGCCTTCTCATTCAAGATAGTACGCACACGTGCGATATCTTGCTTGTTCGCTTTTAGCAAGTGAGTCTGAGCCAATTGGCCAGTAGACTTTTGCATGCGAAGTTTAAAT
>JALRIU010000134.1 GCA_023255355.1 Pseudomonadales bacterium
GCCCGCATATGTCACCTACAAGTTGCTTTTTGGCCATATCTTCGATGAGCGCCTACCTTTGTCAGCCAAATCCAGAAGTGTCTGCCATTTTAGCTGACGCAGAAAATGTTGATCTGTTAACTAAACTCAAAGCACTCCCCCAAAATCCGTTAGAAGATACAGGGTTTGCATATTGTTACTCCAAAAAAGGACTGCAAGATTACATCAAATCCAAAGCGGTACTTTGGGGTAGAGATCAGCGTAAACGTATTGTAACTATTTCACCTGGTTTCATTGCAACTGAACAAGGCAATTTAGAAACGTCCAAATTAACAGACTTTGAAGAACGGCTAAAAGCCACAGCATTTAATGAACAAGGCAGTCCAGCTGATATTGCCAATGCAGCCTTCTTTTTAATCTCGGACAAAGCGACATACATAACAGGTATTGATTTATTAGTGGACGCAGGCTTTATAGGAACTCTATTTAGCGCTAAAAATTAACGTTTTATGCTGTACACAACCAAAAAATATTTAGTTATGTACAGCATAAACCTTATAGAAAATTTACTATATTACCCATTACTAGGAAAAGAGAATTGTGTCCCTTCTCTAATTCCTGAAGAAGGCCAACGTTGGGTAATAGTCTTGCGCTTGGTATAAAATCTTACACCATCTGGACCGTAGGCATGCAAATCGCCAAATAAAGATCGTTTCCAACCTCCAAAACTATGATAGGCAACGGGCACTGGCAAGGGCACGTTGATACCTACCATACCTACCTCAATGTTATCGCTAAAGTAACGAGCGGCCTCTCCATCGCGAGTAAACAAACACGTTCCATTACCGTATTCATGTGCATTGATAAGATCCATACCTTCTTGCATGTTATTCACTCGAACGACGCACATAACGGGTCCAAATATCTCTTCCTCGTAAATTGTCATACCAGGTTTAACGTTATCAAACAAACAGGGCCCCAAGAAGTATCCATTCTCATGACCTTGCACCACTAAAGTACGACCATCCACCACTAAACTTGCCCCTTCTTCAACACCAGCATCCACGAAGCCGCGCACTTTATTGTAATGTTGTTTAGTCACTAAGGGTCCCATATCGTTGGCGTTGTTCAAGCCTGTGCCTACTTGCATTTTATTAATTTGCTCGCTCAGCTTAGCAACCAAAGCGTCAGCGACTTTATCGCCCACAGCAACAGCGACTGAAATGGCCATACAACGCTCACCACATGAACCATAAGCTGCGCCCACCAAGGCATTAACAGCATTATCCATGTCTGCGTCAGGCATGACAATGGCGTGGTTTTTAGCACCACCAAGGGCTTGCACTCGTTTACCGTGGGCAGTTCCAGTTGCATAAATATATTCAGCGATTGGCGTTGAACCCACAAAGCTAACAGCCTTCACCCGTTTATCCGTTAATAGTGTATCAACTGCAACTTTATCACCATTGACTACGTTTAATACGCCTGGTGGCAAACCAGCTTCAAGCGCCAGTTGCGCAATTGCCATAGCCACGCTGGGGTCACGCTCTGAGGGTTTAAGAATAAATGTATTTCCACAGGCCACTGCCATGGGCCACATCCATAAAGGTACCATGGCCGGAAAATTAAACGGCGTAATACCTGCTGTCACTCCTAGCGGTTGAAATTCACTCCATGAATCTATCCGTGGGCCAACATCCTTACTGAATTCGCCTTTCAACAATTCAGGAATACCACAGGCATATTCGACGTTCTCGATACCACGCTGTAACTCCCCAAGAGCGTCGTTTAACACCTTACCGTGTTCTAGGGTAATTAATTCACATAATTCATTTGCGCGGGCTTCTAGTAATTCTTTTAAACGAAACATTATCCGTGCACGCTTAATTGGGGGCGTAGCTCGCCATGCAGGATATGCTGCTTGAGCGCTAGCGATTGCCTGTTCTACTGTAGCAATCGACGCCAGCGCGACGTGACCACGCACCTCTCCAGTTGCCGGATTAAAAATATCTTGAGTGCGTTCCTTATCGTTGACAATGACGCCATCGATAAAATGACCTACGATACCAATACAATGACTATCAGAATGATTGTGAGACATAAAACTCCGTTCTACTGCTTTTAAAAAATATTAATTGTTAGCGTGGTTGCATACGAATACCGCCATCCAAACGGATCGTCTCACCATTCATATAACCATTACGAATTAATTCCATGGCCATACTTGCATATTCAGCAGGCACACCAAGACGTTTCGGATTCAATACCATTGCGCCAAGCGCTTCCTTCATCGCAGGTGTAGCTCTTGCCATTGCGGGTGTATCAAAAATTCCTGGCTGTATAGTATTTATGCGAATGTTTTCTCGTGATAAGTCACGCGCAATCGTTAAGGTCATACCAACAATAGCTGCTTTAGCGGCCGAATAAGCAGCTTGCCCCATCTGGCCATCAGTAGCAGCAGCCGATGCAGTATTTACAATAGCGCCCCGCTCTCCATCAATCGGGTCAAGAGTCATCATGCCAGCTGCTGAGCGGGTAATGCAACGAAATGTACCTACGGTATTTAATCTCAACACCCACTCAAACTTATCACTAGGGAACATCTCAATTTCCCCTGTTTCTTTGTTGCGTTTACAGGTCATAATTGCATTACCCCCGCCTGCACAACACACCAAAATACGCTCTTGGCCATGGGCATCTCTCGCTTTGGTAAACGCAGCATCAACACTTTCATCAGATAAAACGTCACATTGGCAAAAGATTGATCCCGTTTCGCTAGCAGCAGCCTCGCCAGTATCAGAATTTAAATCAAAGATAGCAACTTTTACACCCAGTGCTCGCAACGCTTTAACAGTGCCTAACCCAAGCCCTGACGCACCTCCGGTTACTACAGCTGATACAGTTTCATCTAAACGCATACCTTTATTCCTTTATAAATTTTGGTAGTCATTTCACAAGCTGACAATATATACGTATAAGGGGTTTTCAATCAAGTCAGTATGCAACACTGTTGATTAATGATAAGATTTTAGCTAACGTATATTTTCAGTTATTTTTACATAAAAACGGATCCAACATGACACAAGTAATGAAAGGCGTTCGCGTTTTAGAAGTTGCACAATTTACCTTTGTTCCAGCCGCTGGGGCGATCCTCGCTGATTGGGGTGCCGATGTGATTAAAATTGAACATCCGGTGCGTGGAGATACTCAACGGGGTTTCATCAATATAGGCGGGATTAAGTGCAACCCTCAACGAAGTCCGTTTATTGAACACCCTAATCGCGGCAAACGCAGCGTCGGGGTAGATATCAGCACACCTGAAGGCATGGAAGTTATTTATGAACTCGCTAAAACCGCTGATGTCTTTTTAACTAACTATTTACCGCAACAACGGCAACGCATGAAATTTGATGTCGAACATATCAGAGCGGTCAACCCGAACATTATCTATGCTCGCGGCAGCGCATACGGCGACAAGGGCCCAGAACGCGAAAGTGGTGGTTTTGATGGTACTGCTTTTTGGAACCGCAGCGGTATCGCCCACTCTATGACACCACCAGAAATGCCTGGGCCACTTGCGCAAGGCATTCCAGCATTTGGTGACTCTATTGGCGGTATGAATATCGCTGGCGGTATTTCTGCTGCACTATTTCACCGCGAACGGACAGGCGAAGCCAGTGAGGTTGATGTATCGCTCTTAAGTACCGCATGGTGGGCAGCAGGAACCTCTATAGATATGGGGATTGATTACGGCGAAATGTCACGTAACCGTATGCCTTCATCAGGCGGTAATCCTGGCAACCCGTTGATGGGCAATTATTGGACCTCTGATAAGGGCACCATTAACATGTGTACCTTGACACCTGGCCCACACATTAAGAATTTCTTTGAGCACATTGGTCATCCTGAATGCGCAAGTGACGAACGCTTCGCAACAGCTGAGGCTCTCATGCAAAATTGGGAAGCTGCAAGTGATATTATTCGCGATGCCTTTGCCAAGCAGACGTTTGTTTATTGGCGCGAGCATCTCAAAACGTATTCTGGGCAATGGGCTCCGGTGCAGTCTCTCATGGATATCGCTAGCGATACACAGGCCCTCGCCAACGATATGATCTTTGAAGTTGAAGCCTCAGACGGCGGCGCTCCTGTAAAATTAGTCCGCGGCCCCGTCCAATTTAACCACGCTCCGGTGGAAACAACCCGTGCTCCGATGGCTTCAGAACATACTGAAATTGTCCTCATGGAAGCCGGTCTAGAATGGGATCGTATCGAGGAATTGAAAGCCAAAGGCGCTATTGCCTAACTGAATGAAGGAGAGGATTCCATGAAAGCCGGAACTAAATTAGAAAGCACAACATGTGACACCCAAGTTATGGTTATCCGCAATGCGCTAGGTGACGTCAATATTGAATGCGGTGGTGCGCCGATGGCTACCCCACCGGTTGCCAATAAATCGGCACCTAATGCCGACCATTCCAATGGAACTTTAATGGGCAAACGCTATGTTGATGAATCTGGCTCAATTGAGCTTCTATGTGTCAAAGCAGGTAAAGGGTCGCTATCGTTAAACGGAGCGGCGCTGTCATTTAAGGACGCCAAACCTCTACCATCTTCAGACTAATATGAATATAGCTCTATTACTTCAAATGGCTGCTGAGGCCGATCCCGAGCGGATCGGTCTGGTCTGCAACAATCAACAGTGGACATATCAAGCATTATTAAACGCAGCTAAAGGTGCAGCTGAAATCTTTGAATCAAACCAGTGCAATTTTGTCGCACTGCTCGATGAAAGTAGTGAAGCAGCTTTTATTGCCCTTTTCGGGGCAGCCATTGCCGGTAAAACTTATGTTCCTCTAAATTACCGTTTGGCAGATACTGATTTAGCCGCACTGATGGTAAGAATTGCCCCCGCCTATATCATCGGTGATGTAGATCGATGCAAAAACCTCTCAGGTCAAGAAAACCATTGTTTAGTAACTCGAACAGAATTTGTTGCTCAAGCAGTCAATGCAGGCCTCACAGCGTCAGGCGAAGAACGCGAAAATGATGGTATTGCAGCACAAATTTTTACCAGTGGCACAACCGCTGCACCGAAAGCGGCGCTGCTAAAACACAGCAATTTACTTGGCTATATTCTGGGTTCAGTGGAGTTCATGTCTGCCGACTTGGATGAAACAGCGTTGGTGAGTGTGCCGCCTTATCATATCGCTGGTATTTCAGCCCTGATGAGTTCTTGCTACGCCATGCGCAAAATTGCCTTATTACCGGCCTTTTCACCTGAGAACTGGTTAGATTTAGCCACGCAAGAACACGTTACTAATAGCTTTGTAGTCCCAACCATGCTGTCACGCATTGTACAATGTATGGATGACGGCTATCACTGTGATTTAAGCCATTTGCGGGCAGTGGCTTACGGCGGCGGCAGAATGCCACTTGAACTTATTGATAAGGCGCTCGATTTATTACCTTACGTGAATTTTACCAATGCCTATGGCTTAACTGAAACTAGTTCCACCATTGCGTTACTTGGTCCAGAAGAACACAGGCTAGCTAAATCCTCAAACGACCCATCGATAAAAGCACGACTAGGTTCCGTTGGCCAACCTCTTCCCACCGTAGACATTGAAATACGCGATGATGAAGGCAATGTTTTAGGGCCAGGAGTACGCGGTGAAATTTACGTCCGCGGCGAACAGGTTTCTGGCGAATATCGTGAAAAAAGCGCGCTAACTGCAGACGGTTGGTTTCCAACACGGGACGCAGGGTACATGGATAACGAAGGTTATTTGTTTTTGGCGGGTCGTGCCGATGACGTTATTGTCCGTGGCGGCGAAAATATTTCCCCCGCTGAAATTGAGGATGTAGTCGAAGCCCTTCCAGAAGTTGCAGAGGTGGCCGCAATGGGTATCCCTTCA
>JALRIU010000135.1 GCA_023255355.1 Pseudomonadales bacterium
GCCGATCCAAGGCAGGTGATGGGTTTAAATTTTCCTAACCCTGTAGGTCTTGCTGCTGGATTGGATAAAAATGGTGATCATATCGATGCACTGGCGGCGCTTGGTTTTGGGTTTATTGAAATTGGCACAGTGACACCTCGACCACAGCCTGGTAATCCTAAACCTAGGCTGTTTCGTCTGCCTAGTGCAAATGCCATTATCAATCGTATGGGCTTCAACAATAAAGGGATCGATCACTTAATCGAAAATGTTAAGGCGGCAAAATTCGATGGAATTTTGGGAATTAACATTGGTAAAAACTTTGATACTCCCGTCGAAAGAGCGGTTGATGATTATTTGATTTGCATGCGCAAGGCCTATCCTTTCGCTAGTTATATTACGGTGAATCTCTCATCTCCGAACACTCCTGGTTTGAGGGACCTTCAGTTTGGTGAGCCTCTTAATCAATTGTTAAGTGCTCTTAAGACTGAGCAGGGTGTTTTACAAGAGTTACATGGTAGCTATGTTCCGCTCGTCGTCAAAATTGCCCCTGATATGATTCAGGACGACGTGGATAACGTTGCTCAATCCCTTTTGGTTAACAATATCGATGGTGTCATTGCTACAAATACCACGATCGATAAGTCAGCGATCGCTGGTTTACAGCATTGTGATGAGGCAGGCGGTCTCAGTGGTCAACCGGTACGGCAAAAATCGACAGTGGTGATCAAACGATTGGCAGAAGTCTTAAACGGACAGATTCCAATCATCGGCGTTGGTGGCATCGATAGCGGTGATGCAGCGCTTGAAAAGCAGCTTGCTGGTGCAAGTTTAGTGCAGGTATATACCGGCTTTATTTATCAAGGACCTAAATTAATTGCTGACTGTGTAAGCGCATTAAGAGGTTGATTGGCTGATTTAAAATTGATGGTTGACCTGGCCCTTAGGCTCAGGTCGTGCCCGCTTTTGACGGGGCTTGTAAGTCTAGTGACTAGTGGTTGATCAAACCAGAGACACCTACGCCGTCCCAGTGGTCGTTGCGTCCCTCTCGCCAGCCGCTAATCCATTGATTGCGGGATTCACCTGCAGAGTGGGGGCAAATGGTTTTCGATTTTCCGGTGATTCCGGCTCGATAACCACGGTTAAAACTACGAACACTGACGTCTCTTTTTTGTTTTTTCATAGACTTACCTCTTTTATTGAGAGTAAATACACCATTGCGGTGTACGTTTTTCCCCGAAGGGAAATCTAATAAAAGCAGTGAACGATCAATAAGTGAACAACATTTTTGATCTTAAAAATATTTTTTTAAGATTTATTTGTTATTAAAATGAAATAAATTTGTAAAATCCGCAGGTTACAAAACGGTTACTTTACATTTTTATTAATATAAGTAATTAAAATGCACGTATATGTAATTAATTGATATAAATGCGGGGAGTGATTTTGTCACAGCAATTTTTTGTCATTTGCCCAAAGGGTTTTGAAGAAATCATCATCGATGAGTTATCGACTTTTGGGATATCTGAGTACAAAGCGACAGTAGGTGGCGTGTCCTTTAATGGTTCGTTAGAGGATGCATACCGAGTGTGTTTATGGAGTCGTCTTGCCAACAAGGTCTTAATCCCCCTAGTCAGCGATGTTGTGAGGCAGATTGATGATATCTATAAGCTTTGTAAATCAGTAGCTTGGAGCGATCACCTGGACTGTAGTGCGACATTTGCGGTGGATTTTAATGGTCAAGCACCGTTTGTTCGCAATACGCATTTCGGCGCGCTAAAGGTAAAAGATGCTATCGTTGATTACTTTCGTGATATTCACGGCGAGCGTCCATCAATTGCTAAGCAACGCCCTGATATCCAACTCAATGCCCATTTAAATAAAGGTGTCTTTACACTATATCTCGACTTGTCAGGCGAAAGTTTGCATCGTCGTGGTTATCGCTTGGACGGTGGGCTTGCCCCGCTAAAAGAAAATCTTGCTGCAGCAATACTGCAGCGAGCCGGTTGGAAGAATATCGCAGCTTCTGGAGGCGCCTTGCTCGATCCTATGTGTGGCTCGGGTACCTTATTGATTGAAGGCGCCATGATAGCGGCTGATATCGCACCAGGCTTGAGCCGTGATTATTTTGGTTTCATGGGATGGCGGGGTCATGTACCCGAACTTTGGCAGCAGCTTATCAGCGAAGCCGTGCTGCGCAAGTCTGCTGGGCTGGCAAAAGGTCTACCTGAAATTCGTGGTTATGACGCCAGTGTAAAAGCCTTAAACGCAGCTGAAGAGAATATCGAGCGAGCAGGTCTAAGTCAGTATGTACGTGTGTCTCGCAAAGAGCTGCAACATTTTGCTGTACCCACGCATACCCAGGTTCAAGCTGGGTTGGTTGTTACGAACCCTCCCTATGGTGAGCGTTTAGGCGAAACCGAAGCATTGGTTCATCTCTATCAGTACCTGGGTGAGCGTATGCGACGCGGTTTCGAGGGTTGGCAGCTTGCTATGATTACTGGTAATCCTGAGTTAGGCAAACGCATGGGTATCCGTTCATATAAGCAATACCAGTTTAGAAATGGCAACATCCAAGCCAAGCTGTTGCTGTTTAAGATCGAATCGCAGTACTTTGTGATCGATAGTGCCAACCGTCCAGGCGCAAACCAGGTTGCTGTAAAAACTGAGGTTGTCGAAATGAGCGAAGGCGCAACCATGTTTGCTAATCGTTTGCGTAAGAATCTACGTACTGTAGGCAAATGGGCAAAACAAAACGACATTACTTGTTACCGTATCTACGATGCCGACATGCCTGAATATGCTGTTGCGGTTGATCTTTATAACGATAATGTCCATGTCAGTGAATATGCACCACCTAAAAGTATCGACCCTGATGCCGCTGAACGCCGCATAGAAGAAGTTCTGCAGGCTATTCCTGAAGTGTTAGGTATTACCAACGACAAAATATTTGTTAAGCGCCGACAGCGTCAAAAAGGTACTCAGCAGTACACTAAGTTTGATAGTCAAAAGGATTTTTTTGAAGTTCAAGAAGGTGATGCAAGACTGGTCGTTAATTTAAGCGATTATCTCGATACTGGTTTGTTCCTTGATCATCGCTTGGTGCGATTAGATATTGCTAAACGAGCCTACTGTAAGCGTTTTCTTAATTTATTTTGCTATACCGCGACAGCCTCTATTCACGCTGCAAAAGGTGGGGCGGCATTTTCAGTCAGTGTTGACATGTCCAATACCTATTTGAATTGGGCCGCAAAAAATATTGCTATTAATGGATTAAGTGAAAGCAAGCATCGCTTGGTGCGTGCTAATGTCATGGAATGGCTAGAGGATGAGCAAAATAATCAGCTATTTGATTTAATTCTGTTGGATCCTCCGACCTTTTCAAACTCTAAAAGGATGGACGCTGTATTTGATGTGCAGCGTGATCATGTGGCATTAGTGGATGGTTGTATGGCGCGTCTCGAACAGAATGGTCTGTTAATATTTTCAAATAACTATCGAAAATTCATATTAGATGAAGGATTGATCAGTCGGTATGAAATCCAAGATGTCAGCGCGCAAACCATTGATATGGATTTTAAGCGTAATCAAAATATCCATAAGTGTTGGCACATCCGTCATAAGGCGTCTTAAAACGCCTTGTAACAAACGTTAGGTTACCTAGCGGCCGCGAAGTTTGCTTTTGCCGCCGCGCTTTTTAGGCATGTTCCTGGGCGTCTTAGGAAGTCCGGTGTGCTGTGTGGCAAACTTGCCTGTTGCGTCTTTTGTGAAGGCGCCGCGCGGTTGATCGCGAGGTATCAGGTGCATTTTGCCATTGCCTATAAGATCTGCACGACCTAGGTTTTTAAGTGCTTCGCGCAATAATGGCCAGTTATCAGGATCATGGTAGCGCAAGAAGGCTTTGTGGAGCCGACGTTGTTTCAATCCCTTAGCCGTAAACACTTGTTCACTATTACGACCCACCTTGCCCAATGGGTTTTTTTCGGTGTAGTACATCGCTGTCGCGTTGGCCATTGGCGAAGGGTAGAAGGTCTGTACCTGATCCGCTCTGAATCCATTGCGTTTTAACCAAAGCGCAAGATTCATCATATCTAGGTCACTAGTGCCAGGATGGGCAGCAATAAAGTAGGGGATAAGATATTGCTCCTTACCCGCTTCTTTAGAATATTTATCAAACATTGCCTTGAAACGGTCGTAGGTACCCATGCCAGGCTTCATCATTTTGCTTAATGGGCCATCTTCTGTGTGTTCTGGGGCGATCTTTAAGTAGCCGC
>JALRIU010000157.1 GCA_023255355.1 Pseudomonadales bacterium
GTGCATACTGGTGAAGGCGTGTCAGTCTATAATACCGATGTGGTAATAGAACAAACGGGGTTTAATCATTTTGGGTAGTGCATTGAAAACACCATCAAGCGTTTGGCGAAATCCCATCCATTTTCTGGCTTTCGGTTTTGGGTCTGGTGCACTGCCTAAGGCCCCAGGTACCTTCGGTTCATTAGCTGCAATTATTCCTTTAATGTATTTGCAGCAATTGAGTCTGATGAACTATGCGATTTTGACTTTATTGGCCTTTATCTTTGGGATTTTCCTGTGTGGAAAAACTGCAGAGGATATTGGTGTTCATGATCATGGTGGTATCGTTTGGGATGAGTTTGTTGGTCTATGGATTACCATGTTTGCTGCACCTGCTGGATGGCATTGGATTATTATTGGTTTTGTCCTGTTTAGAATATTTGATATTGCAAAACCTGCGCCTATTGGGTGGTTGGACAAACGTGTCGAAGGTGGTTTAGGTATTATGCTTGATGACGTTCTTGCGGGTGTTTACGGTCTACTATGTTTGCAGTTGCTAGCGTATTTCGTCGCTTAGGCCTATTGATGGTAGGCAAGCCACTGTAGTGCTGTTAAAATTTCCCTTTTTATTCTGGAGCGCCACTTTTGAGCGTACGATTTGTAGAGTCTTCAAAATTACCCACAGCCTTTGGTGAGTTTGAAATGCATGGCTTTGAAGATGTTTCAACAGGCAAAGAGCACGTTGTGTTATCGATGGGTGATCTATCTGAAGATAAGCCCGTCTTGGCGCGTATTCATTCCGAATGCCTTACCGGTGACGCTTTATTTAGTATGCGTTGTGATTGCGGATCGCAGTTACAAGCCGCTATGCAATATATTGCTGAGGCTGGTCGCGGTGCGATTTTTTATCTTCGACAAGAAGGTCGTGGGATCGGTTTACTCAATAAGATTCGTGCTTACCATTTGCAAGATCAGGGTGCAGATACCGTTGAGGCCAATGAAAAATTGGGTTTTGACGCCGATTTACGCGATTACAGCATGGTCAAAAATATGTGTGAGCAATTAAATATTGGTTCACTCCGTTTAATGACAAATAATCCTCGTAAGCTTGCTGCAATGGAAAGTTTGGGTATCGCGGTTACCGAGCGATTACCATTACAAACAGGCAGAAATAGTCATAATCAAAAATATCTAGCCACTAAATTAGGTAAGCTAGGCCATCTACTAGATTAATAATTGCCGTAGTTTATTTCGATTATTCACCAATGAAAGATGCTATTTGTTGGTGGATACCTTCACTGTCTAAACCGCATTGGGCTATCAAAAGTTGGGGTTTGCCATGCTCAATAAAACGATCAGGGATGCCTATCTGCAATAATTCACATTGGCGGTGATGGGCACGAAGATACTCACTTACCGCGCTACCTGCGCCACCCATTATGGCATTTTCTTCAACGCTTACGAAACGGTAGCCTTGGCTAGCGAGTCGATCAAGTAAATCTGTATCTAACGGTTTGACCCAGCGCATATCAAATAGGTCTGCATCAAAAAAGTCTGCGGCTTTTTCACAGCTGTGCAGAAGCGTACCAAAGGCAAGTATAGCGATTTTACTATTACCTTGACGGCGCTGTTGGGCTTTGCCAATGTCGACAGTCTTGAGCGCAGCGTCGACCGTTGCTCCGCAACCACTGCCACGAGGATAGCGAACGGCACTTGGACCAATATGTTGGTAGGCAGTTTGTAATAACAAACGGGTTTCATTTTCGTCAGAGGGTACCGCAACTATCATATTAGGAATGCAACGCAGATAGGAAAGATCGAAGTTGCCAGCATGAGTTGGACCATCTTCACCAACGATACCTGCGCGGTCGATGGCAAAGGTAACATCAAGGTTTTGTATGGCAACATCGTGGATAAGTTGGTCATAGCCGCGTTGTAGGAAGGTTGAGTATATTGCCACTACTGGCTTACTGCCGTCACATGCCATGCCAGCACCTAAAGTAACTGCGTGCTGTTCTGCGATGGCTACGTCAAAAAAGCGAGTAGGGAAGCGCTGAGCAAATTTAACCATCCCAGAACCTTCACACATTGCCGGAGTAATTCCAACTAACAATGGATCTTGTGCAGCGGCATCACAAAGCCATTGCCCAAAAATATCTTGAAATTTCGGTGCTGCTTTTACTGGTTGACTGCTTTCGCTTTTAGCAGAGATTTTATTTAGTGCATGGTAACCAATAGGGTCTTCTTCTGCTGGACTAAAGCCTTTACCCTTGAGAGTTTGAATGTGCAGGAATTGTGGGCCTTCTAAATCCTGCATATTGCCCAATGTAAATAACAAGTCATCAATATCGTGACCGTCAATGGGGCCAATATAGTTAAATCCTAATTCTTCAAATAGCGTACCTGGCGCAACCATGCCCTTTATATGCTCTTCTGTGCGACGCGCTAGAGCGCGGAAGGCAGGGGCATTGGATAAGACTTTTTTTCCGCCAGCACGAATTTGGGTGTAAAACTTACTCGCCCAGATTTTTGCGAAATAAGATGCAAGACCACCAGCATTGTGTGAAATTGACATCTGATTGTCATTCAAAATTACAAGCAAGTTGGCCTTTGTATGGGCCGCATGAGCGAGAGCTTCAAAGGCCATGCCACCAGTAATTGCGCCATCACCAATAATGGCAACGCTGCGACGTTTAACACCCAGCTGTCGTGCGCTAAGAGCCATACCTAGGGCTGCCGAAATTGAGGTACTAGAATGGCCTACGCCAAAAGCATCGTACTCGCTTTCACTTCGTTTTGGAAAACCTGAAATGCCATGAAGGTGCCTGTTGGTATGGAAATTATCTCTTCTTCCCGTAAGTATTTTATGTCCGTAGGCTTGATGTCCTACGTCCCAAATCAAACAATCGTTGGGCGTGTCAAAAACATAATGCAAAGCAATAGTCAACTCTACCACTCCCAAACTAGCACCCAAATGCCCTTCTTTTACCGAAACTATATCGATAATGAAGTCGCGCAACTCTTGAGCCAGTTGCGGCAAT
>JALRIU010000195.1 GCA_023255355.1 Pseudomonadales bacterium
GCACGCCGCGTGATTTATATGATGCGCCTGCGGATCGTTTTGTAGCCGATTTTATTGGCGAGGCGAATATTATCGCCTGTGACATTGTCAGTGTGGAAAACGACATCGCCACCGTTGGTGTTGAGGGGTACAGCTACACCCTGCCTGCGAGGGGGCTGTCGGTTGGTCCGGCCATGCTTGCAGTCCGGCCAACGCGGCTTTTGTTTAATGAGGACAATGGCCTTGCAACCACGGTGGAAAAGGCAACATATGTGGGCAGCCATATGGAATACACCCTGCGCACCCGTTTTGGCACGCTGTTCGCGGTGTCTGAAAATGTTGATGCCCCATTTGCGATTGGTCAATCACTACGCGTCGGTTTTGACCGCAAGGGACCGGTTCTTTTGCCCCGTTAATGCGGGGCGAAGGCCCTATTGGCCAGGTTGGTCAATTGTTCAAATACGTCTGGGGCACCAACGACAACGCGTCCGCCGTTTTTGATCATTTCATTTGCGCTTTGCTCTTCGATCCGACCTCCGGCCTCTTGGACGATCAATTGACCCGCCAAGCAATCCCATGCATTCATATGTTCCTCGAGATACCCCAACAAACGGCCCGCCCCGACATAGGCCAAGGATAACGCTCCCGAGGCATTGCGGTGATACATCGCCCCATGCTCAAACATCAGCGACAACAATTGTTTGATGCCATCGGTGCTAACCCGATTAGAATAACCCGTTCCAACCGTACCCCGCGACAAGCGCGCGTTTTGAGTGCATTTAATGGGCGCATTGTTTAGCGTCGCCCCCTGTCCACGGATCGCGGCAAAGGTTTCGTTGTGGATTGGGTCGTGAATGACCCCAGCTTGGGTTTTGTCATCTTTGACCAAGGCAATGACAATGGTCCACGCGGGAATGCCGTGAATGAAATTGGTGGTCCCATCTATCGGGTCAATGACCCATGTATATCCCCGTTCCGACAGGGTTGCGCCGTATTCTTCGCCAACGACACCGTCCTCGGGAAAGGATTTCGCAATTTCGGCGCGAATGATTTGTTCGATAGCTTTGTCAGCCTCGGACACAAAATCTTGCGGGCCTTTGTCTTCGATTTCAAGCGTGCCGGCGCGATTGAAAAATTCAACCGCACGAGGTCCGGCCAAGGTTGCGATTTCAATTGCTTTTTGTGCACGGATTTGATGCGGCATTGGGTTTCCTTTTGCCTTGAAAATTCTTGTTATCAGAATACTCTGGTTTGAGATATTTACCAACGAAATTCGTCTTTTTGAACCTAATTATAGACGCCGTTGTAAAATCAAAAGGACAAGCCTCTATGCTAAATATCCAACCGTCAGCAACAATAATTACACATTCAACATTGGCGTTGATCATTCTTTTTGAAGATCAAAAAATTGGGACGATTAATGATGCATAAGAACTACCTAACATCAGCGCTGGAATCGTTAAAGTAAAAGGATCTTGTGCGACATCGGATGATTTCGTAACTTCTTTGCATGACAAAAAGATGCCGCTGCGTGATTTATACAAGGTGTTTTGGATGTGTATGTATGCATCCTATTACCTGCACCAAAAGACTTAATGGCACTTTTTTTGAAAAATGTTGATTTTGGCTGAAATTTTACAGTTCAATGAACGGAAAAGCATATGAAATCAGTAATTTTTGACTTAGATGGGACGCTGATTAATAGTGCTCCAGATATTTTAGTGGCAGTCAATCTTGCTCTATCTGATAGGAATGTAGAACCTATTGATTTGGAGACTTTGACGTCATTTATTGGTAACGGTTTGCCGCACTTAGTTTTATTGACTATGGAGCATGTTGGTTTACCGCTAAGTGAACATGCTGAAATGTCTGCAAAGACATTAAGGTATTATAATTCAGCGTCTGCAAATTTGACGGAGTTTTATGATGGTGTTCCAGAGTTATTAGAATACCTAGATGTGTCGGGGGTAACCATGGGTATCTGCACTAACAAACCATATGAGCCCACTATGGATATCTTGCAAAAATTCCACATTGCAAAATATTTTGACATTGTAATAGGTGGCGATAGTTTGCCTCAACGCAAGCCTGATCCGACACCTTTGCAAAAGGCAATTGATACATTGGGTGCAAAGAAGGTCCTGTATGTGGGTGATAGTGAAGTTGATGCTGAGACGGCACTGCGTGCGAGGGTGCCGTTTGCTTTATTCACAAGAGGGTATCGTACTACTCCAGTTGATGATTTGCCGCATGTGATAGCATTTGATGATTTTTCAAAGCTAAGGGCAAAATTTGACAAGTTGCTGTAGAAATACGCAGGGCATTTCAAGGTTAAACGACCCTGAGTGGGTAGGGATGATTTACCGACCTCGTGGCATGACACAACGCAGCCTATTTCAGGCGAAGCCGTAATACTGCTCGGGCATTGTCATACTAAACTAGCTTGCCCGCAGGCGCGCTGGTTATTAGCGTCTGAGCTATGCCTAATCCTGTGTCCTTCGGCTATTTTCAAACTTGTCCTGAAGTCATCCAACTTGCAGTGATACTTTACATGAGATTTCCGCTTTCATCAAAGGCGTTGGTTGCTGATCTCATAACAAAGGATCGACAGTCCAACACAGATACTCGAGTTCGTTTGTCTGACTGCACCTTTTGTTATTGTTGCAGTTCAGGCGTGAGTAATTCTTGGTTAGCTTCGGAAAAATGTAGCACCAGTCCTCTACAAAAAGCAAAAGGCTGAGCGGTTTTTCACGCTAAGCCTCTGAAATTAATAGTGTCAACACAGAGGCCACTAAATCTATCGTGGACATTGGGTCGCGTCAGCTGCTAACCTATCGAAATCGTTAGAGGTGTGGGTTGACATGGGTCATAAGGTAGGTATCAGTAGCTCTCTGTTGGCACCACTTTCCTAAGATATATCAGGTTAAGCCATTGTTTTTCAAATATTTACTATCATGTCAATCGTGGGAGACCACCAGATGGTTGGCTCAAGCGGCCGACTTGAGGTAATTATTTAGCATGACATCTAATCGCAGTGCAAATCAGCCAAGTGGATGGCAGGCCATTATTGGTTTGTCATTAATAATGTCATTGGCACTCATTGGTGATGCACTGCTTTACGCCGTCCTACCCTTGTATGCTGAGTCATTTGGCCTTTCTCTGCCGTGGGTCGGAGTGATGTTGTCAGTGAATCGGCTAGTTCGCGTTTTTGCATACGCACAACTGACACGGGTGACTGGATTGGTTGGCGTCAGGCGCATGTGCATACTAGCTGCAATAATGGCTACTCTTTCGACAGCAATGTATGGTTTTGGTCAAGGTCCAATTGTCATTCTCACCGCGCGGATTGTTTGGGGCCTCACTTACGCAGTTTTAGTGCTTGCCACGTTATCTTACGCTGTTGCTTTCAGAGAACGTGTTGGCACCAAAGTTGGCGTTGCTCAAGCCATACAAAGACTCGGTCCAATATTAGCCTTGCTAGGCGGCGGATGGCTTGTTGGTGTATTGGGACCTAATTCTACTTTCGCGTTACTAGCTATTCCTACGGCATTATCTATCTTGATAGCGTATTCTTTGCCTAGACTCGAAGCCGTAGTAACAAACGTTAGTAACACTCAATCTTTCGCTCGCCCTACATCAATCGACATCGTTTATTTTCTACAGGGATACGGTGTAGATGGCGTCTTTGCTTTATCTATCACACTGATATTAGCACGACAGGGTTCATTATCTGAAGCAGTGATAGGTGGCAGTGCGCTTTTAGCTGTTCGCCATTTTGGAGAAGCTATTGCGGCACCGCTCTTTGGATTTATTGCTGACAAAGCTGGCACGCTTAAGGTGTTTACAATCGCCGCGGTACTAACAACTTGTGGCTTCATAATGGTCGCTTTTGGGTTTACAGTGTCTGGGGCGATTATAATGCTTATCTTCCGCGGTGCTTTGGCTTCATTGGGGCCTGCTGTTATAGTGAACAACCTTGAGCAAGACCAAGATGTAATTAGCCCTTTAGCGCGCATGCATGCATGGAGGGATCTCGGCGCAGCGATTGGACCGCTTACTACGGGCTTCTTGCTAACTGCAGTATCTGCAGAATTCTTACATGGAGCAGTAGCGATATTGCTCTCATTCACGTTACTATATTGGGCTAAATTGTTCCGCTAAACATCATCGCGGCGCTGTCAGAACAAACCACCTCGCCCGACAGAGTGCTTGATATCAGCTTCTAAGTCATGTCTGATCCTATATCTTTCCGCTATTTCAAAACTAGTCCTGAGATGATCCAACTCGCGGTGATGCTTTGTGTGAAGTTTCTGCTTTCACTGAGAAATGTCGACGACCTCCTGAATTAACGAGGTGTGGATGGCAGCTATGAATCCGTGAGGTGCTGGCGGCACAGGTTTGGTTCTCAATTTGCGCGCCTTTTTTTTTAATGATTGATGTCACCCCAACCTGGATCGAGCTAGAGTAGCTCCACTGCTTCCTTCATCTGATCAGCATTCACATCAATATATCTCTGAGTGGTTGAGATAT
>JALRIU010000202.1 GCA_023255355.1 Pseudomonadales bacterium
GTAAGTGTCGCAACGGAACTTTTGAAACGTCCATTTAATCATATCTTTTTTACTGGCAGTACTCGGGTAGGAAAATTGGTAATGAAAGCTGCAGCAGAGCATTTGGCGACCGTTACTCTTGAATTAGGTGGTAAATCTCCAGTGATCGTGGATGCAGGTGCAGATCTTCAGAAAATCGCTGCTGATCTTGCCCACGCTAAGCAATTTAATGGTGGTCAAGCATGTATCTGTCCTGACTATGTGTTGATCGATGGCAAGGATATTCCAGCGTTAACAGATAGTTTTGCCAAACAAGTTGAGGCGAATCTTTATGAAGAAGGTAAGATCGTTCACAGTCGCATTGCTCAGGTGGTTAATCCGCAAAACTTTGCCCGCGTTAAGCAGTTGTTTGATGATGCTATCAGTAAGGGGGCAACCATTGCAGCTGGTGGAACCTTAGAAGAAGAAACGTTAACAATACATCCTACTATGTTGACCGGTGTCACTTCCGATATGTTGATCATGCAGGAAGAAATTTTTGCGCCGGTTATTCCGGTCATGGCTTGTGATGGAATCAACGATGCTATTGCTCATATCGAGTCTGGCAACAAGCCTTTGGCACTTTATATATACAGCCCTGAACAAACGAATATTGATCGAGTTTTATCGTTGACGTCTTCTGGCGGTGTGACGATTAACGGTGTGTTTTCACATTACTTGGAAAACAACCTGCCCTTTGGCGGTGTAAACCATAGCGGCATGGGCAGTTATCATGGCTATTTTGGTTTCAAAGCCTTTTCTCATGAGCGAGCGGTTTATATTCATCAATCTTGATGATTACCCTGTTTAGCCTACTCAATAGAGTGGGCTATTACCTTAAATAAGATTCAAAAAGCTCTTCAAACTCACTTCCTAGTTCATCAATGACCATTGGAACAATTTTGGCGTGAGTGTCTAATTTTACTAATGAGTTTAGTTCGCGCAGTTTGCCAGATTTGACGAGACGAACGGCAAGTTGAGCATTAACTTGTTCGATGTCGGCATAGATGGATGTTAGGCCTTGCAAATTAAAGTCTTCAGTAAGGCCCTGCTTGCGACGTAAATATTGTCCAAATAAGTAAGCAGATATAGATCTAAATGCCGTTTCTTCAGAGCTTGCAAGAGGCAGATGGAAGCGTGCCATGGGTTTAAAGGGTTCAGCATAAGGGCAACCAGAAGCGGGAATAAGTAATCCCATCATCGAAGCAAATGCGCTAGAAAGGTCACTCCTTTTTTTGATTTTTCGCTCACTGGTGATCACCTCTAAGTCAATTTCTTTATAAGAAATTTCTGAGCCAAGACGATCAATTGGCGATTGAAGTGCTACTGCAGCCGGGCATTGAGAATTTTTGTTAGCGTCCAGAGGACAGTGTCGACATTTTTGGAACTCGAGTGCCGTCCACGGTTCGGGCGTGGTGTCAGCGTTCGTTTGAAGTGTCATCGATTTTTCATCAAATACGAAGTTAAAAACTTCTTGTCGATGTATGTCGAACGTTAATTTATAGGTGATTTCGAGTGTCACTTAGACCTCTAAAGTATAGAAAGTAATTTAAATTCTAGACTAGATTTGAGCGAATGCATTGAAATAAAAAAAGCGCTTACGCGCTTTTCTTATTTCAGTTTAGTGTATTTAACTCGTTTAGGCGGTTGGTTGCCCATACGCGCAATACGATCTTCCTCATATTCAGTGTAATTACCTTCAAAGAAGGTTATGTTTGCTTCACCTTCGTAAGCCAAAATATGTGTCGCAATACGATCCAAGAACCAACGGTCGTGTGAAATACATAGAACACAGCCAGGGAAGTTCTGGATGGCTTCTTCAAGCGCGCGCAATGTCTCTACATCTAAGTCGTTAGAAGGTTCGTCAAGTAGTAGAACGTTTGCTCCTTGTTTAAGGGTATTCGCCAAATGTAAGCGGCCACGTTCACCGCCTGATAATTCGCCGACGCGTTTTTGTTGATCTTGGCCTTTGAAGTTAAAGCGTCCTACATAAGCACGAGAGGGTATTTCATAGTTGCCGATGGTTAATATATCAGATCCGCCTGACACTGCTTCCCACACGCTGGCTTTGTCGTCTAGGTTTTCGCGACCCTGTTCAACGTAAGCAATTTTTACCGTTTCACCTAGCTCGATACTTCCACTGTCTGGTTTCTCTGTACCGGCTAACATTCGGAAAAGTGTTGATTTGCCTGCACCATTGCCGCCGATAATGCCAACAATGGCACCTTTAGGTATGCTAAAGTTTAAGTTGTCGATGAGTAGTTCGTTGCCGAATCCTTTGCTGACATTGTTGAATTCGATGACCTTATCGCCAAGGCGCTCGCCTGGCGGAATGTAAATTTCGTTAGTTTCGTTGCGGGTTTGAAACTCACGTGATTGCATTTCTTCAAAGCGGGCTAGACGCGCTTTATTCTTTGCATGGCGACCTTTAGGATTTTGGCGTACCCATTCTAATTCGTGTTTTAATGCCTTGGTATGAGCCTCTTCTGCGCGTTGTTCTTGCACTAGGCGTGCTTCTTTTTGTTCTAGCCAAGATGTGTAGTTGCCTTCGTAAGGAATACCGTGGCCACGGTCGAGTTCTAAAATCCATCCCGCTGCATTGTCTAGGAAGTAGCGGTCGTGGGTAATGGCAACCACAGTTCCTGGGAAGTCAACCAAGAAGCGTTCTAGCCACCCGACAGATTCTGCATCTAGGTGGTTTGTTGGTTCATCAAGTAGCAGCATGTCTGGTTTAGAAAGCAGCAAGCGACATAGGGCAACACGACGTTTTTCACCACCAGATAGTTGGCTAATTGATGCGTCCCAAGCTGGCAGGCGCAATGCATCAGCAGCAATTTCAAGTTGGTGGTTTAGGTTGTGCGCATCCCAGGCGTTAATGATATCTTCTAGCTGGGCTTGTTTTTTTGCTAGCTTATCAAAATCTGCATCGGGCTCTGCATAGTCTGCAAATACTTGGTCGAGCGCAGCGAGAGCGTCTAGTGCCTCTCTAACACCGTCTTCCACGTTGCCCCGAACATCTTTTGTATTATCCAGTTGCGGTTCTTGCGCCAAATAACCCACTTTTATGCCTGGCATTGGACGAGCTTCGCCATCGATGTCCGTATCGATACCTGCCATGATTTTAAGTAGGGTTGACTTACCAGCACCGTTAAGTCCAAGCACGCCTATTTTTGCACCTGGAAAAAACGAAAGGGAGATGTTTTTTAAAATGTGGCGTTTGGGTGGAACAATTTTGTTCACACGGTTCATTGAATAGACGTACTGAGCCATGCATATTCCTCGTCAAAAGTGGTGTGCGGGTAATTTGTAAAAGTGCTGCAGTATATCATTTAAGCTCATCGCGATTGTAGTGTTTGCATTATTTTGTCTTAATATGGTGTCTGCCCTTAGAAAATACCTTAAATAATTGGATTTTCGATCCTTTTCTTTCCCTTTTTTGTTTGCTTTGGTGTAAAATTTCGCCCTTATTTTCTTGCGCTTATCTCCAGAGGGAAACTATGTTTAATAAAGACATGACGATTGCCGGTTTTGATGATGAATTAATGACAGCGATGAATGATGAAGTTCAGCGTCAGGAAGAACACATCGAGCTAATTGCATCTGAAAACTACGCTAGCCCACGTGTGTTGGAGGCTCAAGGGAGTCATCTAACCAATAAATATGCGGAGGGTTATCCTGGAAAGCGCTATTACGGTGGTTGCGAATATGTTGATAAGGCTGAAGATCTAGCCATTGAACGCGCCAAAAAGTTGTTTGGTGCTGACTATGCCAATGTTCAACCACATTCTGGCTCACAAGCAAACTCAGCAGTTTACTTGGCACTTTTAAATGCTGGTGATACCGTTCTAGGTATGAGTTTGGATGCTGGCGGTCACTTGACTCATGGTGCAAAACCTAATTTCTCTGGCCGTGTTTATAACTCGGTGCAATATGGTTTGAACCAAGAGACAGGTATGATCGATTACGATCAAGTTGAAGCATTGGCACTAGAGCATAAACCCAAAATGATCGTGGCCGGGTTCTCAGCCTATTCGGGTATTGTTGATTGGTCTCGTTTCCGTGAAATCGCTGATAAAGTTGGCGCCTATCTGCTAGTCGATATGGCGCACGTTGCTGGCCTTGTTGCCGCAGGCGTTTATCCAAATCCTATTCCTTTTGCTGACGTTGTAACCTCCACCACGCATAAAACCTTACGTGGTCCTCGTGGTGGTATCATTCTAGCTAAAGCCAACCCTGAAATTGAGAAAAAGCTTAATTCAGCGGTATTCCCTGGAGGTCAGGGCGGTCCTTTGATGCATGTTATTGCAGCCAAAGCAGTTAGCTTTAAAGAAGCAATGAGTGAGGATTTTGTAGCTTATC
>JALRIU010000230.1 GCA_023255355.1 Pseudomonadales bacterium
ATTTTTACCAGAGTGGGACGACCCGCAGTGGATTCATTGGTCGCTTGATCATTTAGGGGAATTGCCTGTTCACCCTCAAGAAATTCTCGACAATATGTCTGACATTGCCCACTTAGGACCTACCCACGGTGCGCCATGCCAGTATTTCGAAAATCAGGCGCGCGATCATTTGTATATCCAGCGACAGGGTGGCCCAATGCAGTTATATGGTGGCGTTATGCTCTATACCTCAACATGGTATACCGGGCCTGGTATTTTGTTATCAAAGCAGGTTTGGGGAGCAACCCAGTACGAACTGATCGCCAATACACCGGTAGATGATGGCGTTAGCAAATGTTGGCACGGCTGTCTTGTCAAAGCGGCTTCGCCAGTGATTACTGATGAAGATCGCGAAATGGCCCGATTAACTCAGGCAGGTGCGCTTGAGGCTTTTGCGACAGATTTCCAAATATGGACGCATAAGAAACCTGCACTGCAGATCATGAGCGTTCCTACGGATGGACCATTTGCGCGTGGTCGTAAATGGTATTCTCAGTTTTATGCCAAGCGTGAAGATATCTCGGGCATCCAGCAGGCAGTTAACGGCACCTACCATGTGAGAGGGATTACTACCCCTGAAGAAGCCAATCATGCCATTGATGAAGGCCTGCCCTTCTAGGAGTCGATAGTGAGTCAAGCAAGTAATGTCGTAGCTGCCTATCTGGCAGCTTTGCAGGCCGCTGATCTCGAGGGCATTGTTGGTTTATATGCAGAAGATGCCACTATCGAAGATCCTGTTGGATCTGACTTAGTCGTCGGACAGGCTGCAATTAGAGCATTTTATGCCAAGGCGGTAGGTACGATTGAGCAAGCTTATCTTGTTGGATCTACGCGGGAATCAAGCAATGAAGTCGCTTTCGCCTTTGAATTAATTATCCCTATGGGGGATAACAAAATGGTGATGGATATCATTGATGTGTTTAGTTTCAACGGTGACGGTAAAATACAGACCATGCGTGCCTTTTGGGGCAAAGCAAATATGCGGCCTCTATAGGCCGCGATCTAAACATGTATTTTGATATCGATTATTACCTGCGAGTCGTTCGAGCGGTATGGGGAGCCCGAGGTTGGACCGGCCGCCGCTTGATGCTGCTTCATCTGATTTTAATTGTCCCGATAGCGTATGTCTTTAACGCGCTCTGTTTTTTACTTGATTATGTATTTTTCCCTAGTCTTTGGCGGCAATCTGTTGAAAAGCCTGTCTTTATAATTGGCCACGCACGTAGTGGATCTACTTTGTTACACCGCCTCATGGCAGGCGATGCTGAGCGGTTTAGTTATTTTCGTTACTGGGAAACCAAGTGTCCCTCGTTACTACAAAAAGTCGCTGTAAGATATTTGGCTGCCATTGATAGACGGTTTCTCGATGGGTATTTTTATACCAAGGTTCAGGCCTGGGATGAAAAAACGTTTGCGCCTTTTAGGCATATCCATGAGATGGGTTTGTGGCATTCTGAAGAAGATCAATTTGTCATGCAAAATGCCTTTGTGACACAGAAATGGTCTATGAATATGCCGCTAATGGAGCACATTGATTTGTTCCATGTTGATCAATTTGATCAACTGAAGCGCCGCCGTTGGATGCATCACTACAAGGAATGCATTAAACGGCAGCTACTTTTTAACGGTGGCGATAAAATCCATTTAAGCAAAAATCCACTCCTATCTGGCTGGGTGCAAAGTATCTTAGATACGTTTCCTGATGCTCGCATCGCTGTGGTTATGCGCAATCCGCTCGAATGTATCCCCAGCGTTCTTAAGCTGCTTGAAGGTAACTGGCGAGCCAAGGGCTGGTCAAAAGCACAATACCAAGCTTCATTAAAAATAATGTCAGAGATATCTATTGAGACATTTCTTCATCCCGCTAAGGTGTTAAGTTTCGCACACACCCCTTCAATGACGGTTGATTATCGTCGTTTGACAACAACGCCAGCGGATGTGATTCATGAGTTATATAGATGTTTTTCTTTTGATATATCGAGTGATTTTGAGGCGTTTCTGCAACAGCAAGGGGCTAGAGAAACGCAGCATACCTCAAGTTTTAAATACACTTTGGCTGATTACTCGATAACGACTGAAGCTATTGAAGAACGTTTGGCTGATTTTTTCGAAACCTATGGTTGGCCAATGAGCTCCAAGGGGCAGTTGCGAGTGGCTTGGCAGGGTATGATTAATTCCCTCAATAGAGCGCGTGACGCAATCGATCATATCGATTTAATGCCGCCACCAGAGACTGATCGACATTTAGCTGAAGGCTATAAATATTTAATGGGCTTGGCTTATACGGCGATAGAGCGAGCTTTTCATGAGGATGTTCGCTATCCCCAATTCAGGAATATGTTAAGCCCTATTACGCGTGCTACGATCGATAATGCGGATGCAATTTATTTTTATGCCCCGATCGATGGCAGGCAAAGTTACCGCATAACTGCGAAAGTAGGTCAAACACAACACTGGCGAGGAGAAGCAGTAACAGGTGATGCGATCAAAGCGCCCCACTATCTAATTTTTGAGACCAACTGGGGGGTATTGTCAGGCGATACAGGCAAACTATCTGAGTTGACGCCTGGTGTGAAAACCCAAACAGGTAGGCTAGATTCATCCGATATTGTGGTTTCAAAAAATGGTGAGATAGAGATTTTGTTAGCACCGGAAAAACCAGCCGGTTATACAGGCAATTTTATTTCGACCTATAAAAAAGTTAAGCATCCTCACCCCTTTGATCCATTGGTTACTGAAGACCGTTATGCCAATTACATCACCGGTCGTCAATTGTTTGCTGATTGGGATAACGAAGAAGCGATTTACTTTGATATAAATCCTCTTGATCTTGACCCCTTAAGTTCCCCGAGTATTGATGTCGCTGCAGCCTCTGAAAATCTAAAACGATGTGGCGAATTGGCGTGTAATCAGATGTTGTTTTGGAATGCCTTCTGGACCATTCCCATGGGTACTTATGGGCAGCGTAAAGGCAGCCTCGAGGGTATTGCTTTTCCAAGGAACGCATTTAATAAAATCAATGCAGCGTCTGGAGCAACTGGCGGAGGAATGAGTACTAACCTGTATGCTGGTGGTGTGTTTGATATTGCCGATGATGAGGCTCTTATTGTAGAGATGACTATACCTACTAAGCCTCAATATTTTGGCTTTCAGTTAGCGAATTTATGGGGAGCGTCAATCGATTATGCCAATCATTTTGGAAGTCTAAATGCTTCGCAAATGACGCAAGATCCCGATGGCGTTTACCGTTTAGTGATAGCTCACGCTGATCCTGGTGTGGTTAATTGGTTAGAAACCACCGGTTTAAATCAAGGGTTTATGGCACCACGCTGGGCATACAGCGAAACTCCTGCAGAAGCAGATTGGCCAACTCTCTCGCTAACTAAGGTGGCCTTTTCGGAAGTGCTTGAAAGGTTGCCAAGTTCAACACAGTGTATTGATGCGACTCAGAGAAGGGAACAAATACTTAAGCGCCGGCGGCATGTAAGTCGACGCTTTAGACATTTTTAAATTCGAGGTAGTTATGAAGGTTTTAATTGTAGGTGGAACAGGTCTGATTGGCGGGCATTGTGCGTTGTTATTTCAAAAAGAGGGTCATCAAGTCACTTTAATGGCGAGGAAGACTGCTACAGCGCCTTCACTTGCAGGTATGGAATTTATGCAAGGTGACTACATTAACGATGACTTTTCGGCTGGGCAGCTCAATGGCTTCGATGCGGTAATCTTTTCTGCAGCGGCAGATATTAGGCATATTCCCTATGATGGAAGCGTTACTTATGCTGAGGTTAATGACGTTGCCGTACCTCGCTTTGCCCAAGCATGTAAAGCGGCCGGTGTTGGATCGTTTATTCTCATTAATACCTTCTATCCCCATGTTGCGCCAGAAAAAATAGGTGAATGCCCCTATGTGACCTCTCGATATAATACTGATGTCAACGTAAGAGCATTGAATAGTGACGAATTTAAGGTATGCAGCTTGGGCGCCCCTTTTATCCTTGGGCATATACCTGGGTTGGCAATGCCCTATATCGATACTCTAGTGCAGTATGCCAAGGGTAATATTCCAGATCTGCCTTTATTTGCTCCTGAAGGGGGAACCAATCATATGTCTGCGCATTCTTTAGCACAGGCCTCACTAGGTGCCTTGCTGAATGGCACTGGCGGGCGTGCCTATCTTATAGGCGATGAGAATTACACCTGGCAAGACTATTTGCAATTATGGTT
>JALRIU010000205.1 GCA_023255355.1 Pseudomonadales bacterium
AGGCAGCAGAAGATTCCTCAATAGCAAGGAGACTATCTTCAAAGATTACGTAGAAATTTGTGTTATCAAGCGCCTCTTGATCATCTGCAAACACCCCTCCATCAATACATGGCCTTTGCTTAGCTTTAAGGAGTGATAAAACCTTATTAATACCTGTCTCAGCAGCTTCAAACGCTTGCTTAGCACGGAGTTCATTATTCGAAATTTTAGTTTCTGTAATAATGGATTTAGAGGTGTACAGCGTAGTAAATGTAACCAGTAGTAATACGACAATTGAGAATAATAATGTGCCCGCTCCTCGTTGATAGATGAAATACCTGCTCATGGATTCACCTTGGCGATGTGGGGATTTCTCACTTGTACTGTATTACTGAAGGATACCTTTATATCTGCATCATCGGACAGCTGTGCTTCCAAAGTAATATCGACAACCCAAACTTCAGAAGTGACTACCGTTTCTCCGCTTGCAATAGGATAATCTGCCGAACCGGGTACAAGGCTATAGCAATCATATTCATTAAAATCATCGATACCATTAGCACCATCTTGATCGATTTCATCAGGTTCAGTGGTATTCAAGCACATTGAATTTGAGACTAAAAAACTCAAGGTTGTAACTGTAAAATCACTACTATCAGTGAGTGCCCCCCACGAGCCATCACATGCACCTGAACCAGTTTTAATGAATACCTCATTGTCAGCAAGTTTAAAACCAGAATAATCGTTATTATCAAGTGATCCATCTAGGTCATGATCGTATGCATATAAAATACAACTACCATCGACCGTTAACTTTGTTGAACCTTCAGCACTAAAAATATTTTTACTGGGATCGCTTGTTGCACCACTATCATAACCGGCTCGTCGAATATCATTAACCATAAGAGACATCAGTGTTCCCATCTCTTGATTTAATCGACTTGATTTTAAGGTGGTGTAACTACTTGAGACGGTAGCGATATAAAAGTACATGATTGCAGAGACCGCCGAAATTCCAAGCGTTATTGAAATAAGTAATTCAATAAGTGTCATGCCAGATTGAGATTTTTTAATCAGCATGACTTATACCCACCAACATCATCTGAACATATTGAAATTCGACCCAATGCTGAAACGCTAATAGATATCAATTTTCCATTTGGGGACGTCAATCCAATAGACGCCGCATTAGAAGCGCCTCGAGTACCATCAAAAGAAATATTTTGATTATTCGTAGATGCGGTTACATCATTGAACGATGAATGTTTAAATTCGTTAGATATGTCACTTCCATTGACATTTATTGTGCAGCCCCCCCCACCCAAAGTGCAGGAATTTTGGTCTGTAATAGCCCAGGTAAAAGAACTGCCCAAATTATTTTTAAAATAGATTTGTGTAGATCTAGATAATGCCTCAGATTTCGTCTCCTGCAAGGCCGAATATACCGCCTCAGCCGCAGCCACAACTTTTTGTCGATCAAAAAAACTGGTCATCGATGGCACACCAATGGTTAGCAGGATCGCCAAAATAGCAACCGTTACCATAAGTTCAATGAGGGTGAATCCCCTATTAGGGCCTGCAGATTGAAGCACCGAACCTTCCTTTGCTTAGCATGTCTGTATAAACATAAATATAGACTCAACATTTCAGTTCTGCTGAGTCTTTATTTAATAATAGAGAAAAAAGGAAAGAGTTATGTGATGCCGGTCACATATCAGAAAATTACTTAATCGATGGGAACGAGACGTAATTCCTTGGGTAGGCTAAAGGTAATGTTTTCCTTAACACCATCTAATTCGATGGGTGCTTGAGCACCAAGGTCTTTTAACCCATCGATAACACGACGCACCAATACCTCTGGAGCCGAGGCGCCAGCAGTCACACCGATTCGCTGTTTACCCTCTAACCATGCTGGATTGATGTCATCAGGACCATCGATCAAATAGGCATCACAGCCATTGCGCTGCGCGAGTTCTCTAAGGCGATTGGAATTAGAGCTATTAGGTGAACCAACGACTAAAACTAAATCGCACTCTTCTGACAGGGTTTTAACCGCGTCCTGACGGTTTTGGGTGGCATAACAAATATCGTCTTTGCGTGGGCCAACAATATCGGGGAATTTTGCTCGTAATGCAGTAATAACCTTAGCTGTGTCATCCATGGAAAGCGTTGTTTGAGTAACGTAGGCGAGGTGTTGGGGATCTTTTACCTCGAGTTGCGCAACCTGAAGTTCGTCTTCGACGAGATATATCACGCCGCCATGGCTAGTATCATACTGCCCCATGGTACCTTCAACCTCAGGATGTCCTTGGTGACCGATCAAAATAGTCTCTCTGCCCTCTTGAGCATATCTGAGAACCTCTAAGTGCACCTTGGTAACCAGCGGACAGGTTGCATCGAATACCTTTAAATTACGCCTTTCTGCCTCGTCTTTTACGGCCTTTGACACACCGTGGGCGCTAAAAATAACGATAACATCATCAGGTACTTCATCAAGTTCATCAACGAATACCGCGCCACGATCGCGCAATTGACCAACCACAAATTTATTGTGAACAACTTCGTGTCTCACGTAGACGGGTGCGCCAAAGATATCTAACGCTCGGTTAACAATATCTATTGCTCTATCTACACCCGCACAAAAACCGCGTGGGTTGGCTAATTGAACCTGCATTAGATCTCCTCCACCGCGTGAATCAAAACCTCAAACTCAAGAGTTCGACCAGCAAGCGGGTGGTTAAAATCAACGTCGACAAAGGTTTCTGTCACAGTTTTTACAACGCCTGGCAACTCAGTATTTTGTGCATCTGCAAACGAGAACATCATGCCAGGTTGAAGATCCATAGCTGCATCAAATTGCGAACGCTTAAAGGTTTGCACATTATTTGGATTAGGCTGACCGAAACCATCCTCGGGTTTGATTTCATAGATCGCACGTTCGCCAGGCATCATGCCGATGAGTTTTTTCTCAAACCCAGTAAACATACTGCCATCCCCCATAACAAATGATGCAGGGTCGCGTTCAAAGGTCGAATCGACAACGTCACCATTGTCTAAGCGTATTTCAAATTGCAAACTAACCTTGCTATTAGGTGTTACTACATCAGTCATTACTTTTGCTCGCACTTTGTCCAAACAACGAATCTATAATCAAAAATACAGCCCCAATACTGATCGCTGAATCTGCGATATTAAAGGCTGGAAAATATGCGGTATCCCAATGAAAAGCAATAAAATCTACCACATGACCCAATATGATACGATCGTAGAGGTTTCCTAGAGCCCCGCCGAGCACCAAAGATAAACCTAGTGCGAGATATTTTTCATTAGGTTTGAGCTTGCTGATCCAAACGACCAAAACAATACTCACTGCACCCGCAATAACGGTAAAAAACCACCGTTGCCAGCCACCAGCATCCGCTAAAAAGCTAAAGGCAGCACCAGGGTTGTAGCGAAGGGTAAAGTCTAATACCGGCAACACCTCCACCGGTACGTTGTAATTCAGCAATGCCTCAGCCAAATTCTTAGTCCATTGATCAAGCCCCAATATAACCAGGGCCAACAAAAACGCTAAAAATTTGATCATTATGCGAATTGACGCTCTTCGCCAGCGCCCTCGATATTCGTCACACAACGGCCACAGATGATTTCATGTCCAGCATGACTACCAACATCCTCACGATGATGCCAACAGCGTTCACAGCGCTCAGATTCTGACTTTGTGATAGCTACTTTTAAAGCATCCAATTCGGTCAGATCTGCATTAACACCTTCGCTCAATGGCAAAACCTTAGCCGATGAAGCGATCAATACAAAACGAAGCTCATCGCCTAGCGATGTCAATTCAGCAAATAAACTTGAATCCGCATAGAGCGTAACATCAGCCTGCAATGATTTATTAATACCGTCTTGTTTTTTGCCTTCTAAGACACGATTGAAAGCATGCTTAGCTTCAGCAATTCTAGACCAGAAGCCACGTTGCGCCTCGTCTGCCAGAGTAGGCAGATTTAGCCATTCAGCCGTAAATACAGTACGAGAGCGCTCACCAGGAATTTCGGGCCACATTTCTTCTGCGGTAAAACTGAGTATTGGTGCAATCCACCGCACCATCGCTTCAATAATGTAATGCATAGCGGTTTGGCAAGAGCGACGTGCATGGCCATCTGTTTTCGCAGTGTATTGGCGATCTTTAATGATATCCAAATAGAAACCACCCATATCGACCACACAAAACTTGTGCAGCTTTTGGTAGATCATGTGGAAATTATAGTTGTCGTAACAATCGATAATCTCGTCTTGTAATTGTGCTGCACGATCCACCGCCCACTGATCAAGAGCCACCATGTCTTCAAAGGCAACGCTGTGTTGCACAGGATCAAAACCACTAAGGTTGGACAGTAAGAAACGCGCAGTGTTACGAATACGACGGTAAGAATCGGCTTGACGGTTAAGGATCTCGTCAGAGACGCTCATTTCTCCCGAAAAATCAGTCGCGGCAACCCAAAGGCGCAAGACATCGGCACCCAAGTTATTCATAACGGTCTGCGGAGAAATCGTATTACCGATAGACTTAGACATCTTGCGACCTTCACCATCCACAGTAAAGCCATGCGTTAACACCGCTTTGTAAGGAGGTGCCGCATTGATGGCAATCGCCGTTTTTAAAGAAGACTGGAACCAGCCACGGTGCTGATCAGACCCCTCAAGATACAAATCTGCTGGATATTGCAGATAATCGCGTCGCTGTAAAACAGCCTCGTGAGTCACACCTGAATCAAACCATACATCCAGCGTATCAGTCACTTTGGTATATTTATCGGCTTCAGCACCTAATAAACTTGCAGGATCCAAATCGAACCATGCATCCATGCCTTCTTTTTCAACTAATAAAGCGACTTTTTCAATGAGTTCAACGGTGTTTGGATGAATCTCTTGCGTCTCTTTATCCACAAATAAAGTAATTGGCGCGCCCCATGTGCGCTGCCTAGATATACACCAATCTGGCGTGGATTCCAGCATCGCTTCGATACGAGCCTGCCCCCAACCTGGGACCCAACGCACGCCTTTAACCGCTTGTTTAACATCACTCAACAAGCCGTTTTTGTTCATCGAGACAAACCATTGTGGTGTGGCACGATAGATCAACGGGGTTTTGGTTCGCCAGCAATGCGGATAAGAATGGCTAAATTTGCTTTGTGCTAAAAGTACGCCACGTTCTTCAAGTAAGGCGACCACCTTGTCATCGACTTTGTAAACATGGTCACCAGCAAACAACTCAACGCTTTCTTGATAGTAACCGTTATCGTCAACATAATTGAGCGTGCCAATACCGTTAGCAGCACCCACATTAAAGTCTTCCACACCGTGATCTGGTGCTGTGTGAACACAGCCGGTACCTGCATCAGTCGTAACGTGATCACCCAATATAATTGGCAGTTGCTTGTTATAGAATGGATGATCAAGCAACATCCCAGCTAAGTCACTGCCCTTGCAACGCCCCACTACCTCTGCTTCAAGAGCAGCCGCTTTAAGAACGCTTTCAACTAAAGCTTCGGCAACGATCAATCTCTCTCCGTTGAGCTGAAGTACAACGTAGTCCAAATCTGCGTTTAAGCTAACAGCCTGACTAGAGGGAAGCGTCCATGGGGTCGTGGTCCAAATAACCACTTTTAATTCACCACTGCCAGAGGCAGACATCAATTTTTCTGTGCCAGATTGATCGACAGCGCGGTATTTAACATAGATTGAATACGAAATTTTGTCTTGGTACTCGACCTCTGCTTCAGCGAGAGCAGAAGCACCAACAACTGACCAATAAACAGGCTTAAAACCACGATCTAAGTGACCATTGGCAACGATTTTGCCCAGCGCACGGATAATATCGGCTTCAAACTGAAAGTTCATAGTCAAATAGGGATTTTCCCACTCGCCAAACACACCCATGCGAATAAAGTCTTTCTTCTGGCCTTCAACCTGTTTAGCAGCATATTCACGGCATTTGTTACGGAAGGTTTTGTGATCGACTTTGGTGCCAGCTTTGCCGATTTTCTTTTCGACGTTATGCTCAATTGGCAGACCGTGACAGTCCCAACCAGGTACATAGGGCGAGTCAAACCCGCTCATGGTGCGCGACTTTATAATAATATCTTTGAGAATTTTGTTAACCGCATGACCAATGTGAATATCACCGTTCGCATACGGTGGGCCATCGTGCAAAATGAACTTTTCGCGTCCCTTGCGCGCTGCGCGAATTTGGCCGTACACATCGCTATCTTGCCATGCTTTAAGCATCTCAGGTTCGCGTTGCGCCAAACTCGCTTTCATAGGAAAGTTTGTATGTGGCAAGTTCAAAGTTGCTTTGTAATCAGTCATTGTTTATCGCTCAAAATAGTCGCGGCCCACAGCTAAATCATGGGCAATGTTTTCTTTCAATTCATCGAGTGATGAGAACTTTTTCTCATCGCGTAATTTATGTTTAAAGTACACATTTAAATGACGACCGTAGATGTCGCCATCAAAATCAAAAATATGTACCTCTAAAATCGCCTTGCTTAAGTCGCCGATTGTGGGACGAGTACCAACATTCGCAACTCCGTAAAGACGCTGTTGGTCAGCACCGTCGACCTCCACAGCATAGACGCCACTCAATGGTGATTTAATTCGCCTTAAGGCAATGTTCGCCGTTGGTGCACCAATAGTTCTACCTAATTGCTGCCCTTTTACTACACGACCAGACATCGAATAAGGCCGCCCCAATAAGTGCTCGACCACCTCAAAATTCGCCTCGCTTAACGCCTCACGAATCCGAGTGCTACTCACGCGATCCTCTGCCAGTATCAAGGTATCAGTATCAATAACCTCATAGCCCGCCTGATCGCCGACTTGCTTGAGCATGTCGTAGTTACCTTCACGACCTTTGCCAAAACCAAAATCATCACCGATGATAAGTACCTTGATACCTAATTTTGCCACAAACACTTCATCAATAAATTGCCTTGCGCTCATTTGACGGAGTGACTCCACAAAGCGAATTCGCAAGACTCGATCTACACCCAGCTTTTCGAGCATTCGAAAACGCTCAGCAAAATTGGTTAACCGGGGCGGCGCATCATTAGGGCTAAAGTATTCGCGTGGTAAGGGCTCAAATAGAATGACCGTCGAAGGCAAGCCAATCTCATGGCCTTTACTCACTAATTGGCTGATGACTTTTTGATGGCCACGATGCAATCCGTCGAACGCACCAATCGTCGCAACACATGCCCGATGCTCGGTGCGCAAATTATGCAAATCGCGGATTAATTCCATGGACATCTGCCAATTGTTAAAAATGGCATAGATTATATGAGATTGGGCCGCACAACGCACCCCAAAAGACCGAGAAAATCCCTAAAAATTAATGTTTTGTGAGGAACTCACGTAGTTTTACACCAGTGATGAATAAACTAATGAAATAGACAGTGATACCCAGCAAACATAATGGCGCCAACCAAAGAGCCCTGACCTGCCATGACCACGTAAACCATTCGTTCATTGAGGGCGATAAATAACCCACCACAGCGGCCATTACCATTGTCGATGCTACTACTTGAAAAGATAACAACCACCAACCATGTTGCGGATGATAAACGTCAGCGCTTCGCAGCCCTCGGTAAAGCAAATAGGCATTCATGTAGGACGACACCATCGTGGCGAGTGCTAAGCCAACATGGCCGATTTTAAAATACACATGCAGAGGCACAACAAAGAGGATGTTCAAAATCATGTTCGCTACCATGGCCTTGATACCAATGCGAACCGGGGTTTTTGTGTCCTGCCTTGAATAATACCCTGGCGCTAAAACTTTAATCATCATAAAGGCAAGTAGCGCCATAGAATAAGCACGTAAGCTAAAAGCAGACATGGCAATATCGTTCTCGGTCATCGCACCGTAGTGGTACAGGCTAATCAAAATAGGCTCTGCCAACACTACTAGGGCGGTCCCTGCTGGCACTGCAATCAATAACACAACCCGCAACGCCCAATCCATAGTGGCAGAGAAGGCCTCTGCTGAAAGCGAGGCGTGTTTGCGAGAAAGACTGGGCAAAATAACCGTCGCTAGCGCAACACCAAATACGCCCAATGGTAGTTCCCATAAACGATCCGAGTAATACAACCATGACACGCTGCCGGTAGGCAAAAAAGACGCCAAAATGGTATCCAACAAAAGATTGATCTGCGATACAGAGACACCGAAAAGAGCAGGAACAATCAGAGTAAGAATGCGCCTAACCCCTTCATGCTGGGTATCCCAACGAGGCCTAGGCAGCAGGTTCATCTGTCGCAAAAAAGGCATCTGAAATACCATTTGCATGAAACCGGCTACAAACACTGCCCATGCCAATGCGTAGATTGGCACCGGAAAATAGCTGCTGAAATAGGCCCCGCTGATCAAAAAGATATTAAGTAACACTGGCGTAAAGGCAGGAACTGCGAACTTGCCGTAGGCATTCAGAATTCCACCAGCAAAGCCCGTTAAGGAGATAAACATCAGGTAGGGAAAGGTTATTCGCACCATGTCGGTGACCATTTGCTGTTTTTGCGGATCAACTACATAACCAGGTGCAAAAATCGTCGCCACCACCGGCGCACCAACCATGGCAACGATGGTGACCAGCATCAAAATACCGCCCAGTACACCAGCCACTCTATCGAGCAAGTCTTTTACGTCTTGCAGTGATTGGGTTTGTCGATATTCAGACAACACCGGCACAAAGGCCTGACTAAAAGCACCCTCGCCGAATAAGCGCCGCATAAAATTTGGAATCTTAAAGGCAATAAAAAAGGCATCAGCTGCAGCATCGGCGCCAAAAAATCGAGCCACCACCATATCGCGAACAACACCCAGCACCCTTGAACCCATCGTCATTGATCCAAAAATAGCACCAGACTTGGCAAGCCCGCGAGAGGAATCCTCTCCCTGGCCTAGTTGGCTTGGCACTTTTTGGTCAGTCATCTAGACCCACCTCACGACGCAATCGCTGACGATTTAATTGCAACCATTGCAGAGCGATCACTGTCGAAGCATTAATAATTTGACCATTCGCCAAGCGCTCAAAACAGCTTTGTGCACTGTACACAGCGGCACGTATATCCTCGTGTTCAGTCGCTAGGCCAAAGACACCCCCAGCCTTACTGGTATCAATCTGACCATAAAACAGCATCAAGAATTCATCCGTGAAGCCTGGGCTCGAGTAGTATCCCACAATCGGCTCGAGAGACGTGACCTCACAGCCAGCTTCTTCCTCTGATTCTCTTATCGCCACATCCTCAAAAGACTCGCCGTCCTCAACCAAGCCAGCCACAATTTCTAACATCCAGGGTGAATGTTCTGCTTTACAAACGCCGGGCCGAAATTGCTCAATTAACAAAACTTCATCCCGAATAGGATCATAGGGTAAGACACCCACAGCATCGCCACGCACCAAAATCTCTCGGCGAATCTCAGGACTCATGCCACCTGCAAACATCGCGTGTTGCAAAATGCGCGTTTCTAGACGCAAAAAACCCGCATAATTGACCGTGCGGGTTAGAATCTTTACATCTTGATGGCTAAAGTCCATGCTCATTAGCGCTTGGTATACCAGTTAACGGGACGAGCATATTGCTCGACTTGATCGACTACGTCCAAAATCATCGCAAACAAAGCCATTCTTACGTTCACTCCATTATCAGCCTGGCGGAATATCGCCAAATTTGGGTTCTCGTTAAGATCATTATCGAGCTCGTTGGCATCCATGCGCGAATCTCTTGGCAAGGGGTGCATAATGACAGTGTTAGGCTCACAATATTGGGTGTAGATAGACTGATTTAGACGAAAACGACCACGGTAGCGATCCGCTTCTTCTTTACTCGCAAAGCGTTCTTCTTGAATACGGGTCGAATAGGCAATATCCACCCGTGAAATGCTCTCTTCAAGCTTATCGGTGATATAAACGTGATGACCCGCAGTACGTAACATCTCAACGACGTCTTCCTGCATCTGAAGCTCTTCAGGCGCAACCATGGTAATCGACAAATTTTTATATAAACTTAAAAGCTTGCACAGAGAATGAACAGTACGCCCATTTTTGAGGTCGCCAATCATAGCTATTCGCAGGTTATCGATGCCCTTCCCTGCAGCTTTGACCTCTTTGCGAATCGTATAAAGATCAAGTAATGCTTGGCTAGGATGCTCGTTAGCACCATCACCGCCGTTTAGAACGGGTACTCGACTAGCACTGGCAAACTCAGCCACAGAGAACGATTCTGGATGTCGCATTACAATAATGTCCGAATAACCACTCAAAACGCGGGCGGTATCATATAACGACTCACCTTTAGCAAGTGCAGAGTTTTGAATCCCTGTGGTCTCTCTGACTTCGCCACCGAGCAAGTTGAACGCACAACCAAAACTTACTCGAGTTCGTGTGCTCGGTTCAAAGAACATGTTCCCTAAAATCGCACCATCCAGCACTTTGGTGACTCGTTGACGGCGCGCAAAGGGCTCCATCATATCAGCGACAGTAAAAATACGATCAATGTCAGCGCGCTCAAATTGCTGCACAGAAAGAATATGGCTTCCTACAAAATCCACCGGGACCTCGCTTAATTTACCAGGTTGTTGTCATGCCGAAGGTTAGCTCCGGAATTCTTAAATTGTAAATCCGTCCAACGACGATACAAATCGCTCGATTTCATCAGACTTTCATGCGTGCCCGTTGCAACGACCTTCCCTTGATCCAATACAGCGATTTCATCAGCATTGACTACTGTGGCCAAACGATGCGCAATCACAATAGTGGTTCGCTCTTTAGTAAGTTGCTCCAGCGC
>JALRIU010000305.1 GCA_023255355.1 Pseudomonadales bacterium
TTCACCTGGCAGCTCTTGCCAGTCTAAGCCTTTGCTATCCAACGCATCAGCTAACGCCTTTTCGGCTTTATCCCAGATCTCGTCACTGCCAACACGTTGTTCAGGTCGTGTTGAAAGACGGTAAATGACTTCGCTAAAACCAAAGTCGGCATAAACTTCATGCAACATATCAATAAATGCACTAACTTCTGATTGAATTTGGTTTTCTGCACAGAAAATGTGCGCATCGTCTTGCACAAAACCACGCACGCGCATAATTCCATGTAGCGAACCTGAAGGCTCATTACGGTGACATGATCCGAATTCAGCCAAACGAAGTGGCAGCTCCCTGTAACTCTTCAAACCCTGATTGAACACTTGAATGTGGCAAGGGCAATTCATTGGTTTAATGGCAAACTGACGATCTTCGGTACTGATTGAAAACATTCCATCAGCAAATTTATCTGCGTGACCACTGCGCTGCCATAGGCTGTAATCGACAACTTGTGGCGTTTTAATTTCTTGGTAACCCCATGCGCGTTGCTTTTTACGCATGTAGTTTTCGATGGTTTGATAAATCGACCAACCCTTTGGATGCCAAAACACCATACCTGGCGCTTCTTCTTGCATATGGAAAAGATTGAATTTTTTACCTAGTTTGCGGTGGTCGCGTTTTTCTGCCTCTTCCAAGCGCGTCAAATATGCGTTCAATTCTTTTTTATTGCGCCATGCAGTACCGTACACGCGCTGCAACATTTCATTTTTAGAGTCGCCACGCCAATAGGCACCCGCAACTTTCATCAATTTAAAATGCCCTAACTTAGCAGTGCTTGGAACATGCGGGCCGCGGCATAAATCCATCCAAGCACCTTGCTTATAGATAGATATCTCTTCACCTTCGGGCAAGTCTTGAATGATTTGAACCTTATAGTGCTCACCCATTTCACGGAATGTTTTGATTGCCTGTTCACGGCTCATTACAACGCGATGGATGGGGTGATCTTCTTTGGCCAACTCTTCCATACGAGTTTCAATCTTAGCCAAATCATCTGGCGTAAAATTGTGACCCGTTGCGAAATCATAATAATAACCATCGTCAATAACTGGACCAATGGTGACCTGCACTCCTGGGAAAAGCTCTTGAACAGCTTGAGCAGTTAAATGAGCTGTTGAGTGACGAATGATTTCAAGACCCTCTTCATCGCGCTCGGTAATAATAGAAAGCTGAGCATCGGCATCCATCACGAAGGAGGTATCGACCAATTCACCATCGACTCGACCAGCGACAGCGGCTTTGGCAAGTCCGGCGCCAATCGACATTGCCACATCGGCAACTGAGACTGCATCATCAAAAGTACGTTGACTTCCGTCAGGGAGAGTAATTACAGGCATTTTGTATTCCTATATTCAGTGGTAACCCTTACCAAAGGCTACATGAGTTTTGCACCTCTTTTGGGTGCGGCGTGAAAGGGCTGCATCGTAATGAAAATAGCGTCAGATGTAAAGAAAACATGCTGGGCGGAGTGCTGAGTGATGGTCAAGTCAGCCATTCCCGTGCAGGCAGGAATCTCCTTCATACCAAAATCCCCTCTTGATTAATGCAGCGTAATTTCGATTCATAACCTAAGCATTTGAATATACATCCATTTTCAAGCTAGTATGGTTAAAAATTGTTTAAGGATGATTTTGTGCGACGCTTTCTCTTTTTGCTTTGTGGTTTTATCTTAACAGCACATGCCGAATTAGATGCCAAGTCATTGGTGTATAACGCTATGGAACAATGGCGTGGCACCTCTTCTTTTGCCGAAATGCGCATGACCATCCACCGCCCGGATTGGGAGCGAAGTATGGCGCTACAATCTTGGACGGCAGGCTTAGACCAGTCGCTGATATTAGTTACCGCTCCTGCTAAGGATAAGGGTAACGCCAATCTTCTTAATGGCAACCAACTCTGGACCTATTCACCCAAAATA
>JALRIU010000307.1 GCA_023255355.1 Pseudomonadales bacterium
CAGTTTTAATAACACTAGTTTAGACAACCCTAGTCTTGAAGCTTGGACAGTAAAAAAAGACGGGGGGCATTTTGATAGCTTTACTGGCGCGACAATAACTCCTCGAGCCGTAACCAAGGCTGTAAAAAATGCACTGGTATACTTTGCCGAGCACCGCGATCAACTTATTAATGATGAGCACGCCCTATGAGCACACCTAGTTACAGTGAACTAACTCTCAACGGCTTGTGGAAAAACAACCCGGCACTCGTTCAGTTACTAGGTCTTTGCCCACTTTTAGCTGTCACGGGTTCAGTTGTAAACGCCCTAGGATTGGGCTTAGCCACAATATTTGTCCTTACATTATCCAACTTGACGGTATCATTGGTGAGAAATCTTGTTTCTGACGCGGTACGCTTGCCTGCGTTTGTGATGATCATCGCTTCATTTACTGCCTGTATCGAGCTTTTAATGAAGGCCTATACCTATGAGCTATACCAAATACTGGGGATATTCATTCCGCTGATCGTCACCAATTGTTCGATTCTCGGGCGAGCTGATGCTTTTGCAAGCAAAAACCCTGTATTACCGTCGGTTTATGATGGTCTTATCATGGGCGTGGGTTTTGCTGTGATTTTAGTGTTAGTAGGCGGTCTTCGCGAAGCTATTGGTAACGCTACGCTTTTCACTAACATGGATTTATTGTTTGGTCCATCTGCTATCGCTTGGCAATTGACCTTGGTTGATGATTACCCAGGATTTTTGGTTGCGGTATTACCACCGGGCGCCTTCCTAGTCGTTGGCTTTATCATCGCCATAAAAAATGTGGTCGATGCATCCTTGAAAGCACGCGCTGACGCCAAGCGGGTCAAGCCTATTCCTGGTGCCAACCGTGCCCGTGTTACAGGTAAAATAACTTAGAGCACACCCACGGGGCAGCTGACGCCTGTCCCGCCTATACCACAATAGCCATTAGGGTTTTTCGCTAAATATTGCTGGTGATAGGTCTCGGCATAATAAAAGTCACCTGCCGGTTTAATTTCAGTTGTCATTGGGCCAAACCCTGCATCATTTAAGCGTTGCGCGTAGACTTCAGCCATCGCCTTGGCTGCTTTTTCCTGAGGCAATGAGTAAACGTAGATACCAGATCTATACTGGGTACCGATATCATTACCCTGCCTCATACCTTGGGTTGGGTCATGGTTCTCAAAAAAGACTTGTAACAATGCCTCATAAGAAATTGTTTGCGGGTCGTAAACCACTAATACCACTTCATTATGCCCGGTTAATCCAGTACAGACCTCTTCATAAGTGGGGTTTGGCGTAAGCCCTGCAGAATAGCCGACGGCGGTCACAACAACACCTGGCACGACCCAGAATTTTCGTTCAACGCCCCAGAAACAGCCCATACCAAACATCGCGGTTTGTAAGCCTTCGGCAAAAGGACCAACGATACTTTCGCCATTGACATAATGAACTTTTTCAACCTTCATTGGCAGATCGCGACCAGGTAGTGCGTCGTCTAGGCTGGGCATTTGAGTTTTGTCTCGACCAAAATTAAAAATTGCCATACAGACTCCGATTTATCATTTTGGATTAGTATAGTTAGTTTCCATGGTTGTGGATATGACGTGCTATGATAGATGGCACAAAAGAACTCAAGGCTACCTTTGGATCAAATAGCATGCGAGAAACACTTCGGGATATTATCTTTGGCACCAATACAGCAGCAGGCAAAAATTTTGATATTGCACTGATTATCATGATTGTGGCTAGCGTGATAGCTATCATGCTGGACTCTGTCCCAGCGATTGCTAATCAGTACCATGATACTTTGTTGATCATTGAATGGTTCTTTACCATCAGCTTTACTATCGAATACCTGTTACGCATTTATTCCTCACCAAAACCCTTCAACTATATGCGCAGCTTCTTTGGGATCATTGACCTGCTTGCTATATTGCCCAGTTACTTATCCCTGTTTTTCCCGTCATTAGGCTATTTAATGATCGTTAGGATCTTGAGGGTCATTCGAATTTTCCGTGTTTTAAAACTCATGCGTTACCTCAATGAAGCCAATGTTTTAATGCGCGCCATTATGGCTTCACGCCGAAAAATCATGGTCTTTTTTACATTAGTACTGAGTGTAACCTGCGTGTTCGGCGCCATCATGTATTTAATCGAAGGCCCTGAGCATGGTTTTAGCAGCATCCCTAAGTCGATTTACTGGGCGATAGTCACCATTACGACTGTCGGTTATGGCGATATTGCCCCGCAGACAGTGCTGGGCCAATCGGTGGCTGCGCTGGTGATGGTCACAGGCTATGCAGTCCTAGCAGTGCCAACCGGTATTATTTCAGCAGAGCTTTTTAGAGATATCAAAACAGCCCGAGATACGCGCCAATGTTTTGCATGCCGCAAGTCAGGCCATGAGCCTGATGCTAGCCATTGTAAATTTTGCGGTTTTGCTCTTGAAGTCGACGAGCTTAAAGATACTAAAAACTAACTACACTGTTTGATCATGGCGCCCATGAGGGTGAGAAAAACCAACACCATAATGATCTTACTATAGCGTTGTTGCTGTTCAGGATCTAACGGCTTTGCTCGACCTTCCGTCAATTTAACAATTAATGCGAGTGCGGCGAACAACACTACAAGAATAATTAAAAGATTCACAATAGCTCCAAATATTTTTGTTGGCAGGACTTTAAATCGTTGGTTTCGATCGCATATATAAACCAGTGATATAACTTATAGGAATTCACAAAATGATGCGAATTTTATTGTTTTTATTAACCAACATGGCCATTTTGATAGTCGCCAGTGTCACCTTGAGTTTATTAGGTTTTAACTCAATCATGCAGGCCAATGGCGTAGATCTCGATTTAAATGCGCTACTGGTATTTTGTGCTGTTTTTGGTATGTCAGGCTCGCTCATTTCGTTATTCATTTCAAAATGGATGGCGAAACGCAGTACCGGCACTCAAATTATTAGCCAAGCCCGCAATAACGATGAAAAATGGCTGCTCGACACGGTTGCTGAGCTTGCTAAAAAGGCAGGTATTGGCATGCCTGAAGTTGGCATCTTTAACTCGGCAAGTTCCAATGCCTTTGCCACAGGTTGGAACAGAAATAATGCGCTTGTTGCTGTAAGTACCGGCTTGCTGCAACGCTTTTCTAAAGATGAAGTAAAAGCCGTTTTAGCCCACGAAATTGGCCACGTTGCCAATGGCGACATGATCACTTTGTCGCTCATTCAAGGCGTGGTGAATACCTTTGTCATGTTCTTCGCTCGTATTATTGGTCACACAGTAGATCGAGTTATTTTTAAGACTGAGCGCGGCCATGGTATTGGCTATTATATTGCGACGATTTTTGCTGAAATTATTTTGGGCATTTTGGCGTCGATTGTTGTCATGTGGTTTTCGCGTTGGCGTGAATACCGAGCTGATCATGCCGGTGCAAGTCTGGCAGGCAAACAATCTATGATCAACGCCTTGCAACGTTTGATGATGGAACAACAACACGTACAAGAATTACCAGGAGAGCTCACAGCCTTCGGTATCAGTGGCGGCCGCAAGAGTTTAGGTGAACTTTTCATGACCCACCCTCGCTTGGAAGATCGTATCAAAGCTCTCCAAGCCAGTTAATTCATTAATTAAACCGCAATAGGCATCCAGCAGTTGCTAAAACGCTGCTGGACTGCCAAACTTTGTTAAGTCACTGCACATGACTTACAAGGAAAAATAAATGAAAACCCTCACTACTCTCGGAGAATTTATCTTCGAATGTCAGGCTGAGTATCCAGATGCCACAGGGGCACTAACGTCACTGTTCTCTTCTATCCGCTTAGCCGCAAAAATTGTTCACCGTGAAATCAATAAAGCCGGCCTTGCCGATATCACCGGTGCCTTTGGTGAAACCAATGCCCAAGGTGAAGAACAACAAAAGCTCGACGTATTTGCCAACGATAAATTTAAGTCTGCCCTCGCAGCTCGCGGCGTTGTTTGTGGCATTGCCTCAGAAGAAGAGGACCACTACGTTCAATTCACCGACGACCATAACATGAATGGGGAATATGTTGTATTGATGGACCCTTTGGATGGCTCTTCAAATATCGACGTCAATGTTTCAGTGGGTACCATTTTCTCGATCTACAAACGAGTCTCTCCGAAAGGCACACCTGTGACCATGGACGACTTTCTGCAACCTGGAAAAAACCAAGTCGCTGCTGGTTATGTGATTTATGGTTCATCCACCATGCTTGTATACACCACCGGAAATGGTGTCAACGGTTTCACCTACGACCCAAGTGTTGGTGTCTTTTATTTGTCTCATCAGAATATTGAAACGCCCAAAACCGGTGTCATCTATTCAATCAATGAGGGGGGCTATGAACGATTCCCGATGGGCGTTAAGCAGTACATCAAATACTGTCAAGAAAGCGACCCTCAAACAAAGCGGCCTTACATCTCTCGCTATATTGGCTCGCTTGTCTCAGACTTCCATCGCAATCTAATTAAGGGTGGGATCTATATGTATCCCACGACCACAACCTACCCTGAAGGTAAACTCCGTTTGTTGTACGAATGCAATCCCATTGCGTTTTTAGCTGAACAAGCAGGTGGACGAGCTATCGCTGCCAATGGCGTACGAATCTTAGAGATACAGCCTGAAGCGCTACACCAGCGTGTGCCTTTTTTAGTAGGCTCTCCCTTGATGGTAGATAAAGTTGAGCAATTTCTAAAAGCCTTCGGTTAATACTGCCCTCCTCTAAACAAAGCGCTATAATGGCGCTTTGTGTAGAGATACCTTCCATGAGCCACTTGCCCAGCACTGAATTTCACGTCGATAATTTAAGTCATGATGGTCATGGCGTAGCTCGCCGTGATGGTAAAGTTTGTTTTATCAAAGGCGCACTGCCTGGCGAGACAGTAAAGGCGCATATTACCCAACGCAAATCATCGCATGATCACGCTACTCTCACCGATGTCATTATTGCGTCACATGATAGAGTGGAGCCCTTTTGCCCACTAGTTGCTCAATGTGGTGGTTGCCAGTTACAACACCTAGATCACACTGCGCAAATCAACTATAAACAAGCCAATACCATTGATTTAATTACTAGACAAAGCGGTCTTGTGCCTGAATCCATTTTGCAGGCAATCACAAGCGCACCCCGTAGTTATAGAAGACGAGCTAGGTTAGCGGTATATACGCCAAATAAAGGAAGACCTCTTGTCGGGTTTAGAGAGTCTCAAGGCCATCAAATTGTCGCGATTGATCGATGCCCTGTTCTTCACCCTTTGCTGCAAGAGTTACCCGCACTACTTAATGAACTCGTCGCTAAAATGCAGCGCCCAAAATTATTGGGACACATCGAACTTGCATTGATCGAAACACAAGACCATGAGGCTGCAAGACTCATTCATTTAAGAGCAACAGAATATCTCAGCCCTGAGGACTTTATCTTGTTACAAGGTTTTGCTGCTGAACATCAATGCAAGATAAGTCTTCAATTTGGTGACAAGGGGTATGAGGACATCACTCAGAATGACCATAATATGATCAGTGTGGCCGAGCCGAACTTCAGCATGCATTATCGCGGTGGCGATTTTATGCAGGCTAACCAACAGGTCAATGCGGGAATGGTATCGCAGGTCATTGCTTGGCTTGATGGTATCGAAGGCAAGGTCCTTGATGCTTTTTGCGGACTAGGTAATTTTAGTATTGCGCTTGCTCTAAAAGGGCTTACTGTCACAGGTGTAGAGGTAAATCCTGAGATGGTAAAAAGAGCACAAGAAAACGCCGCCAAGAATGGTGTCGAAATAGATTTTCTTTGCAGAGACCTCATGAGCGATAACAAACAACTCGCTCGCAAACAATTCAGTGCCATGGTTTTAGACCCTCCTCGCGACGGAGCGAAAGCCTTGCTTGAAGAAATGGTTAAAAAGAAGATACCGCGCATTGCTTACATCTCTTGTAACCCAGCAACCCTAGCAAGAGATGCAAGCATTCTTGCAAAGGCAGGTTATAAATTAGAGGCCTGCGGCATCGCTGATATGTTTCCTCAGACCAGCCATGTTGAAACACTGGCCTTATTCAGCCGTTAAATTATGTAATTCAATTACAAGATATTATAAAAATTTAATTATTTTTTAATTGACTTAAATCCTAATCCTATTAAAATACCACCCCAGTACAACCGATTATGTATCTGTGTTGTTACTGTTTCCGTGAAAGCTGAGTTTATGTGCAGTGAACCCAGCATTTTTTTTGGGAGTCTTCGGACTCCCTTTTTTTTAAAACAAATAAACCTAAATTCGCTTTCTTCTTTAGTTTTCGTCATACTTACGGGTCATTTATTAAAGGAGTCATTATGACTATCTCTGAAAACCACGTGGTAAGTTTCCACTACACCCTCACCGACCAAAGCGGTAATACAATTGACAGCTCAGCTGATGGCGATCCTTTGACCTATCTTCACGGTGCCGGCAACATTATCCCTGGGCTTGAAAAGGAATTAGCTGGAAAATCAGTGGGCGATAAATTTGTTGTGAATGTCGCAGCGGCTGAAGGCTACGGCGAAGTTATTGAGCAAATGATTCAGCAAGTTCCCAAAGAGGCCTTTCAAGGTGCTCCAGAACTCCAAGTAGGAATGCAATTTGAAGCCGGCACGCAAGATGGCGGTCGTGTACCTGTCACTATCACTGCGATCGAAGGTGACACCGTCACTGTTGATGGTAACCATCCCCTTGCGGGCAAAGATTTAACCTTCGATGTTAGCATCGAAGATATTCGTGATGCCAGTGAAGAAGAACTAGCCCATGGCCATGTTCACGGCCCAGGTGGCCACCACCACTAAAAAACAAAAAAGGCCGTTAAACGGCCTTTTTTAATGGACTTACTGACAGTTTTAGCGAGAGGCAACCTCTTCCATACTAACATTACCGCGTCTTTCGCCACGTGATTCGAGGTAACCAATGGTTTTAGTGGCCTCCCACTCGTAGGCAAAATCAATCAATGCCAAATCATTACAAGTATAATATTTGTGGACTCTGCTGTAAGGAATCGGTGAATTTGATGCGGCTCGCTTAAGCGCCAATTTCATCGTACGGAGATCATCTTTCGTAATAGACATGCAGACTTTCTTCGCCGCGTGATCACCTTGGTAGGTGACGACTGTGTCATCTGCTATTGCGTTTACAGAACCTAGGGTTAATGCTGCAATACCGATTGTTAACAATGCTGATTTAATCATGATCATACTCCATTATGAATAATTTAATACCGCAGAACATTTGTATGTGTACTGCGATGGGTTAACTATCGCTCAAGGAGTTAAAAAAAACCTGATCAAAAAGAACGCAGAACAATATCAAAATATAATCATTACAAAACAATAACTTACATTAAAATAAATTTAAAATCAATTCAGTAAATATGTTTTGATCAGGTTTTTTTAAGCTTTAAATTAGCTTTTAATTTTTTTTTTGAGGTATATCAGTCAGCATCATTAAGCTAAAACTAAATGTACTCCCGATACCTTGAGATGAAGATATATCTAGAGAGCTACCTAATAAGTTAACAAACTCACTTACAAGGGATAAAGATGCCCCCATTTCATCAATGGGATAATCTTCGCCCTCACGTAAAGCATTCACACAGCGCCGGATGGAGGCTAGCTTTTCAGGAGGCATACCCACGCCAGTATCACTCACCGCAAAGTTTACCTTAACGTATCCATCCGCCATTGGCTCAATTTTAATCGAAAGTGAAACAAAGCCTTTGGTGGTATGTTCTATGGCGTTTTCCAATAAATTAAT